>NZ_JBEZUZ010000142.1:0-11870 GCF_040636735.1 Streptomyces sp. NPDC035033
GCACCCGCGCCCACCCGCTGCCCGAACCGGTCCTCGGCCACTCCGACTACCAGGCCGACCCGGCCTTCGCGGTCTGCCGGGCCGCGCTCCTGGACCGGCTGCTGCCCGCCCTGCCCCGGCAGCGGGGCGTGGACGAGGCGGCGGAGCAGAGGGGTCCGGGCGGCGGGGGGAGTCCGGGCGAGGGGAGCCCGGACGGCTCCGCGGGTCAGGGGAGTTCGGGCAGGTCCTCCGGGTAGAGCAGGGTCAGGTCGTCGGTGCTCGCCTCGGCGAGCACGGCGACCCGGCCCGCGTGCCGCTCCACCATCGACTCGAAGGTCTGGCGGGCGGTCCGCCCGTTGCCGAACGCCGGGCCCTTCGGCAGCTTCCCGAAGTACGCCAGGAGGGCGTCGTCCGTGCCCGGCGCGAGCCGGTACTCGTGTTCGTCCGCCTGCTGCCGCACGATCCGCAGCAGCTCCTCCGGCGTGTAGTCGCCGAAGGTGATGGTCCGTGAGAAACGGGACGCCACACCGGGGTTGACGGTGAGGAACCGCTCCATCTCGGCGGTGTACCCCGCGACGATCACCACCACCGCGTCCCGGTGGTCCTCCATCAGCTTCACCAGCGTGTCGATCGCCTCGCGCCCGAAGTCCCGCCCCGAGTCCTCCGGCGACAGCGCGTACGCCTCGTCCACGAACAGCACCCCGCCGCGCGCCCGGTCGAAGGCCTCCTGGGTGCGGATCGCGGTCGAGCCGATGTGCTCGCCGACCAGGTCGACCCGGGAGACCTCCACCAGGTGACCGCGCTCCAGCACGCCGAGCGAGGCGAGGATCTCGCCGTAGAGGCGGGCGACGGTGGTCTTGCCGGTGCCCGGGTTGCCGGTGAAGACGAGGTGGCGGCGGACCGAGGCGGCCTTCAGCCCGGCCTCCTGCCGCCTGCGGCCCACCTCGATCATGTTGGTGAGCGTCCGCACCTCGTGCTTGACGCTGTCCAGGCCGACCAGCGCGTCCAGCGCGCCGAGCACGTCCTCCGAGGACCGGGGGGCCGGGACGGGCACGGAGGCGGAGGCCGGTGCCGCCGCCGGCGCCGGGGTCACGGCCGGCGCGGTGGCGGTACGCGGCGGGGGGAAGGCGCTGAGCAGGCCGGGGGAGTGCCGGCCGTCCGTCAGGACCGGCGCGGGCGCGGCCGGCGAGGGCGCCGGCGGGGTCCGTACGGCGCTCTCGTCGCCGGTGCAGTCCTCGACCACGGGCCCGTCCTCGGGGAACTCGTACCCGCCGCGCGCGCACCGCTCGGTCCGGCAGCGGCGCAGCACGGTCCGGCAGCCGTCCATCACGTGGAAGCCGTAGCCGCCGCTGCCCGTGACCCGGCAGCCGTGGAAGGTGCCGCGGCCCTCCGCCGACACGTAGAAACCGGCCTCGGCGGGGGAGACGACCGCACAGCGCTCGACCGTGGGGTCGGCGCCCTTGGTGACGATGACGCCCGTCTGCACGGAGTCCACCGTGCAGTTGGCGAGGGTGCCGCCGCTGCCGTGGTCGCGGAACCACGCCCCGGTGGACGCCTCCTTGATCCGGCAGTCGTCGAGCTGGGCGGTGGCGCCGTCGCTCACCGAGACGGCGGTGTTCCGCACCTGCGTCAGATCGCTGTCCACGACGTCCACCCGGGAGCCGCGGTCCAGCACGAAGAGCGCGTCCGGCACGTCGTGCACCCGGCACGCGTCGAGGACGGCGCTCGCCCCGTCGCTCACCCACACCGCCGGATAGTCGCCCGTGCTGTCGTGGATCTCGCACCGGTGGGCGTCCACGCGGGTGCCCGGGTCCCACACGGACAGGCCGTTGCGCCCGAACCGGCGCACCGTCGACCGGGTGAGCGTGAGCACCGCGCGCGAGCGCAGGTCCACCGCGTTCTCCGGCACGTCGTGGATGTCGCAGTCGGAGAGCGTGAGCACCGCGTCCGTGTCCAGGGTGACGCCGTCGGCGGAGGTGCGGTGGACGGAGGAGTCGATCAGGTGCGCGGAGGCGCGGGCCGCGATCTGCAGGCCCGCGCCCTTGATCTCGTACACCTCGCAGCCGACGCCCTCCAGGCCGCTGCCCTCGCCGGTGACGGCGATCCCGGCGCCGGAGGCGTGGTGCACCCGGCACCGCTCCAGGCGCGGGTGCGCCCCGCCGCGCACGGAGACCCCGGCCTGCCCGGCCGCGACCACCTCGCACTCCTCGAAGACCCCGCCGGCGCCGTCCACGGCGGCGATGCCGACCCCGGCCGGGTTGTCGACGGTGCAGCGGCGGACCGTCGGCCGGGCCTGCCCGCGCACCTCGATCCCCGAGGCCGAGCGGGTCATGATCCGCAGGTCGAGCAGCTCGGGCGTGCCGTCCTCGACGAGCAGCGCCGGCGCCGCCACGTCCTGGCCCTCGACGTGCAGGTCCTGCACGACGGCCGAGGCGCGCAGCGTCAGCGGCACCCCGTCCGGCGGCGCGATCCGCACCGGCCCGGACCCGTCCTCGGGCCCGCGCAGGGTCACCGCCCGGGTCACGACGAGGTTCTCGCGGTACGTCCCGGGCGCGACGGTGAGGACGTCGCCGTCGCCGGCCGCCTCCAGCGCGGCGGCGAGGGAGGCGTACTCGCCCGTGCGGCGCCGCCACCGCGACGTGCCGGTGTGCGTCACCTGGACCGTGCCCTGTGCCATGGGTGTGCTCTGCCCCCGCCTCGTGCGCCGACGCTGAACCGGATCCGGGATCCGGTGTCGTGGATCCGGTGTCCTGGATCCGATGTTGTGGATCCGACGTCCGGATCCGCCATGGTGGATCCGGTGTCGTGGATCCCCTGTCCGGGATCCGCTCTCCTGGATCCGGGAGGCCGGATCCTGGATCCAATCTCCCGGATCTTGGATCCAACCTCCAGGACCCTGGATCCCATCTCCTGGATCGTGGATCCGATGCCCCACCGTAGCGCGCGGGGAGGCGCGGGGTTGACGGGTCGTCGAGCCGCACCCGTACGGGGCACGGAAGGCGAGGTTCCGGAGCGTCAGGTGCCGGTGCCGGTACGTCCCCAGTCGGGGCCGACCGACGCCCAGGCGCGGTCCAGGCGCGCGTACCGGCGCAGCCTCAGCCGCCGCATCGCGAGCCGCCGGACCGACTCCACGCCCAGCGCGGCGAGGGCGGCCGCCATCAGGCCGACGCCCGCGGCGTGGGTCCGGGCGGTGGAGCCGGCCATGGGGGCGGGGACGGGCCGGCCGGCGCGGTCGGTCCAGAGCGGGAAGGCGTCCCCGGGCGCGCCGCTTGCCCGGGAGGTCGTGACGGTGCCCGTCCGGGGGGTGCCGTCGGGGGCGGTCCAGGAGGCCACGACCGTGCGCCGGAACCGCCGTTCGGCCGTCTGCTCGCCCGAGACGGCGGTGCTCGGCGCCGGGGCGGACCGGAGCACCCGGGCCGTGGTCTCGACCCGCCCCTGCTGCTGGGCGTGGGCCGCGCGCTGGAGCGAGTGCCGCGCGGAGGCGGCGGCCGTCCAGCCGGCCGCGGGCACTGCCACGCACAGCGCGACGACGGCCACGAGCGCCACCCACGCCTCGACCAGGTCCGTCCTCCGGCACAGGGGATTGTGCCGCCAGCGCCAGAGGCCGGTGACTGCGCGCATGCCGGAACCCCCTCGTTCGTCGTTCCTCGGACGAGTGTGCCCGGGGGACGTCCGGTTCGCCTGTCGAGCGGAGGGGGGCGGGATCAGCCGAGGATCTTCACCGGGTCGCCGGCGCGGACGGTGCCGGTGTGCTCGGGGACGAGGTTCTGGCCGAAGACGAGCCGCCGGTCGATGGAGCGGTGCCGGCCCAGGGTCCACAGGGGCTCCTTGCCGCGTCCGCCGGTGGCCTGGTCGGTGGTGGTCACCGCGCACCGCCCGCAGGGCTTGGCCACGCGGAAGGTCACCTCGCCGACGGCGAGCCGGGTCCAGCCGTCCTCCGCCCACGGCTCGGTCCCGTCGACGACCAGGTTGGGCCGGAAGCGGCTCATCGGGAGCGGGCCCTCGTGGGCGTGGTCGCCCTGGGCGACCAGCGCGTTGAGGGCGTCCAGGGAGGCGCTGGTGGTGACGAGCAGCGGATAGCCGTCGGCGAGGCTCACGGTCTCGCCCGGCAGCGCGTACGCGGGGTCGACCGGACGGCGGTGCTCGGGCGCGTCCAGGTGCACGAGGCGGGCGTCGGCCTCCAGGTGGGCGGAGAACCAGGCGGCGGCCGCCGCCCCGGCGGGCACCGTCTCCACGGCCTCGCCGAAGACGTCCGCGGTCAGCGTGGCCGAGGGTTCCGGCACGGGGACCACGAGGGGGTCCAGGCCGGGCGCGGTCAGCCGCAGGCCGCCGTCCGGGAGGGGCTCCGCCGAGGCGAGGGCGAGACGGGGGTGGCGGCGCTGGGTCATGACCGTGCCGCCGGCGTCGACGACCGCCCAGCGGCGGTCGTGCGCGAGGCCCCAGGGCTGTACCTCGGCCTCGGCGCGCTCGAGCGCGCGCAGGGCCTTCACCGGGTGGACGTGGACGGAGCGGAGGACGGGATCAGCCATGCGCCCATCCTGCCAGCCGCTCCGTCCCCGGCGGGGCCGGATCCGCGCGGTCCGTCAGTAACCGCCGCCCTGATAGGGGCGGTTGTACGGGTCGTGGTACTGCGCGGGGGCCGGGACCGGCGCCGGTGCGGGGCGCGGGGCGGCCGGGCGCATCGCCTCGTACCCGGCGGGCGCCGGGCGGGCCGGCTGCGGGACCGGCCCCGCCGGGTAGCCGCGCGGCGGCGCGGGCTGCTGCGGGATGTACGGGGCGGGCGCCGGCTGGAGCGGCGCGGGCGCCATCTGCGGGGCCGGCTGGGGGTATCCGTACCCGCCGCCGTGGTAGGCGGGCGCGGGCTGGGGGGACGGCGCCGACGGGAGGGCCGGCAGGGCCGCCGGCAGCGCCGGCAGGTAGGAACCCGACGGGGCGGGCGCCTGCTGGTAGCCGACGGGGGCCTCGTACGCGGCGGGCACTCGGATCGGGGCGATCTGAGGCGTGCCCCGCTCCGCGACCAGGGAGTCGTAGATAGGGGTGTCCGGGAAGGACGGCGCGGTGTGGTAACCGCCTCCATAGCTGGAGCGGGGGGAGGTCATGGCACATAAGTTAAGCCCACGATCTGCCGATTGGGGAGCCTGCTCAACAGCTTCTTTGACGGGCTTCCGGCGGCCGTGGATGCCCAACCAGAGCGAACATGTCAAAAACGGGCACGGCGCCGTCCCATGATCGCGCAAAACCCGAGCTGAGAGGGGGTTACCGGCGGGTCGAGCCCGAGCGCTCCGACCGATGCTCCCGGTATGAAGAACGGATAAAGAAAAGGCGACCGGAAGGGGTGAGAGAAGTGATCTTGGGTATGCCGAATCGTCAATCCCGCGCCCGGGGGGCACATGGGTACGCGCCGAATTCGCCGCGTTACTCCCCGTGTCGGGAAGCGAATTCCCCGTCCCCCTCCGCGTGGCTTCCGGAGTACACCCGTCCCTTCCACGCCCCGCCCCGCCCCCGGTGGTGCCGCACCGCCGAATCCACCGTCATGAGCAGGTAGAGGAAGGCGGTGAAGGGCAGCAGCGGCGCCGTCCACGGCGGCCGGCGGTAGTAGCGGAGCATCGGGACGTACGTCCCCGCCATCACCGCCCACGCCGCCCCGCCGGCCCACGCCGTCGGCGCGTCCCCGGCGCCGAGCCCCGCGAGGCACGCGACCGGCGGCACCAGATAGACGAGCGCCAGCCCGGCGACCGTCCCCAGGAGCAGCGGGGGGCTGTACCGGAGCTGGGCGTACGCGCTCCGCGCCACCATCGCCCACAGCTCCCCGAGCCCCGGGTAGGGGCGCACCGACTCCACCCGCTCCGCGAGCCCCAGCCAGATCCGGCCCCCGGCCGCCCGCACCGCGCGCGCCAGCGACACGTCGTCGATCACCGCCGCGCGGATCGCGTCCGGCACCCCGGCCGCCACCGCCGTCTCCGTCCGCAGCAGCACGCAGCCCCCGGCCGCCGCCGTCGCCCGCGGCCGGGCGGCGTTGATCCGGCGGAAGGGGTAGAGCTGCGCGAAGAAGTAGACGAAGGCCGGGACCACCAGGCGCTCCCAGAAGCCGGTCACCCGCAGCCGGGCCATCTGCGAGACGAGGTCCCGGTCGTCGTCGAGCGCGGCCGCCACCAGCCGGCTCAGGCTGTCGGGTCCGTGGGCGATGTCCGCGTCCGTGAGGAGCAGGAACTCGGGCCCCCGCGCGCGTGCCAGCGCCATCCCGTGCCGCAGCGCCCACAGCTTCCCCGTCCACCCCGGCGCGGGTTCGCCCGGCGACGCCACCGTGAGGGGCAGCCCGCCGTGCCGGGCGGCCAGCTCGACCGCGAGCCGGCCGGTCCCGTCCGCGCTCCCGTCGTCGACGAGGATCACCTCGGCCCGGCCCGGATAGTCCTGGGCGAGCAGCGACGGCAGGCTCAGCGGCAGGACCTCCGCCTCGTCCCGCGCGGGCACGACCACCACGACCCCGGGCCACGCCCGAGGCCCCCCGTCCGCGCCGGCCCGCGGCAGGCGCTGATCGGTCCGCCAGAAGAAGCCCCGGCCGAGCAGCAGCCAGACCCAGACGGCCAGGGAGACGCACGCGAACCAGGCAAGGGTGCTCATTCGTCGCAGTCTGCCCCAGATCGCCGGGGTTCCGGGGCCCATCGGCTAGGGTGACCGGGTGAAGATCGCGCTCATGGACTCCGGAATCGGCCTCCTCCCGGCAGCCGCCGCGGTGCGGCGGCTGCGGCCGGACGCCGAGCTGCTGCTCTCCAACGACCCCGACGGCATGCCGTGGGGACCGCGTACCCCCGAGGACCTGGCCGGGCGCGCCCTCGCCGTCGCCCGCGCCGCCGCCGACCAGCGGCCCGACGCGCTGATCGTGGCCTGCAACACCGCCACCGTCCACGCGCTCCCCGCCCTGCGGGCCGCCCTCGAACCGGGCATCCCCGTCATCGGCACCGTGCCCGCCATCAAGCCGGCCGCCGCGGCGGGCGGCAAGGTCGCCATCTGGGCGACCCCCGCCACCACCGGCAGCCCCTACCAGCGCGGCCTCATCCGCGAGTTCGCCGCGGGCGCCGAGGTCACCGAGGTGCCCTGCCCCGGCCTCGCCGACGCCGTCGAGCACGCCGACCCCGAGGCCATCGACCGGGCCGTCGCCGCCGCCGCCGGCCTCACCCCGCCGGACGTCCGCGCCCTCGTCCTCGGCTGCACCCACTACGAGCTCGTCGAGGACCGCATCCTCGCCGCCCTCGCCCCCCGCCGCCTCCCCGGACTGCCGCCGATCGTCTTCCACGGCTCCGCCGAGGCCGTCGCCGCCCAGGCCTTCCGCCGGATCGGCGCCGAACCCGCCCCCGGCGCCGCGCCGACCGGCACCCTCACCGTGCTGCTCAGCGGACGCCCCGGCGCCCTCCCCGCGGCGGCCCTCGACTACGCCGCCGGCCGGCTCCTGGCGGGCGCCCCGGCCCCCTCCCTCTGACCCTCACCCACCGTCACCGGGCGACTCCGCTCCGCTGCGACGAACCGGACATCACCGGGTAATATTCCCGGTATGAGGCAGGAATCCGGGCCACCGCGCCCCGGCGGGCACCCCGCCGTGTGGACCGGCCGCGCGACCAACCGCTTCCAGTGGCTCGCCGCGGTCGCCGGTGCCGCCTGCGTGGCCCTCGGCGTCACCCTCGCCGTCGAGGCCTCCTGGACCGCGGGCGTCACCGCCCTCGGCATGGCCGTCGTCGGCTGCGTCGCCGCCGGGCTCCTCGTCCTCTTCGGCACCCTCGCCTTCGTCCACGTGGAGGTCCGGGTGGACGAGAGGGCCATGGAGGTCCGCTGCGGGCACATCGGCGTCCCGCGCCGGACCATCCCGTTCACCGAGGTCGTGGGCGCCGACTACGCCCCCCGGGTCACCCCCCGCCACTGGGGCGGCTGGGGCTACCGCTCGCGCCCCGACCGGGACACCGCCGTCGTGGTCCGCCGCGGCGAGGGCCTGGTGCTGCGCCTCGCCGACGGACGGCGCTTCACCGTCACCGTCGACGGCGCCGCGTCGGCGGTCGACTCCATCCGCGCCCACCTCCGCCGCCCGGCCCCGCCCCAGACCCCCACCGGAGCCTGACGCACGCGCGTGCGCGCGCGACGGCCCGGGCCCGCCCCCGTACCGTGCCGGGCGTCAACAGGCACGCCCCGTACACTCCGCAAGGTGAGCACCACCATCACCCCCGACGCGGCCGGAGCCGCCGACGACACCTCCGCGACCGACGACCCGGCGCGCCGCCTCGGCCGGGCCGCGCGGTTCGTCCGCCCCGGAGCCGCCCTGCTCTCCGGCGTCCTGCTCTACCTGAGCTTCCCGCCGCGCCCCCTGTGGTGGCTCGCGCTCCCCGCCTTCGCGCTCCTCGGCTGGAGCCTGCACGGCCGCCGGCTCCGCGCCGGCTTCGGCCTCGGACACCTCGCCGGCCTCGGCTTCCTGCTGCCGCTCCTCGTCTGGACCGGCGAGGAGGTCGGCCCGGTGCCGTGGCTCGCCCTCGCCGCCGTCGAGGCCCTCTTCGTCGCCGCCGTCGGCCTGGGCATCGCCGCCGTCTCCCGGCTGCCCTGGTGGCCGGTCCTCGCCGCGGGCGTGTGGATCCTCGGCGAGGCGGCACGCGCGCGCGTGCCCTTCGGCGGCTTCCCCTGGGGCAAGATCGCCTTCGGCCAGGCCGACGGGATGTTCCTCCCCCTCGCCGCCGTCGGCGGCACGCCGGTGCTCGGCTTCGCCGTCGCCCTCTGCGGCTTCGGCCTGTACGAGGCCGTCCGGCTGGTCCGCCTCCACCGCGCCACCGGCGCCGTCCCGCGCGGACCGCTCGCCGCCGCCGCGCTCTCCGTCCTCGTCCCGGTCACCGGCGCCCTCGCCGCCCTGCCGCTGGTCAGCGACGCCCCCGAGGACGGCACCGCCACCGTCGCCGCCATCCAGGGCAACGTCCCCCGCCTCGGCCTCGACTTCAACTCCCAGCGCCGCCAGGTCCTCGACAACCACGCCGCCCGCACCCGGGAACTCGCCGCCGAGGTGAAGGCCGGCACGAAGCCCCGGCCGGACTTCGTCCTGTGGCCGGAGAACTCCTCCGACATCGACCCCTACGCCAACCCCGACGCCGCCGCCGTCATCGAGGGCGCCGTCGAGGCCGTCGGGGCCCCCACGGTCATCGGCGCCGTGGTCGCCCCGCCCACCGGGAAGCTCCGCAACACCCTCATCCGGTGGGAGCCCGGCGAGGGACCCACCGCCACCTACGACAAGCGGCACGTCCAGCCCTTCGGCGAGTACATCCCGATGCGGTCCGTCGTCCGGCTCTTCAACAGCAACGTGGACCGCGTCGCCCGCGACTTCGGCCCCGGCAGCGAGGTCGGCGTCTTCGACCTCGCCGGCACCAGGGTCGGCCTCGCCACCTGCTACGAGGCCGCCTTCGACTGGGCCGTCCGCGACACCGTCACCCACGGGGCGCAGCTGCTCACCGTCCCCAGCAACAACGCCACCTTCGGCCGCAGCGAGATGACCTACCAGCAGCTGGCGATGTCCCGGGTGCGGGCCGTGGAGCACAGCCGGGCCGTCGTCGTCCCCGTCACCAGCGGCGTCAGCGCCGTGATCCGCCCCGACGGCGAGATCGTCTCGCGGACGGAGATGTTCACCCCGGACTACCTGGTCGAAGAGGTGCCGCTGCGCTCCTCGCAGACCCCCGCCACCCGGCTCGGCACCCTCCCGGAGGCCCTGCTCGCCGCCGTCGCGGCCGCCGGACTCGGCTGGGCCGCGGCCCGCGCCGTCCGTGCCCGCCGGGCGCGGTCCTGAGGCCGGGCGCGCCCGGGAAGATGATCTAGGGTCGACCGCATGGCTACCCCTGACTTCATCCGCGAACTGCGCAAGACCGCCGGGCACCAGCTCCTCTTCCTGCCCGGCGTCAGCGCCGTCGTCCTCGACGACCGGGGCCGGGTCCTGCTCGGCCGCCGTGCCGACACCGGCGCGTGGGCCGTGATCGGCGGCATCGTCGAACCGGGCGAGCAGCCCGCGGACTGCGCGGTCCGCGAGGTCGAGGAGGAGACCGGGGTGCTGTGCGTGCCCGAGCGGATCCTCCTGGTCGAGACCCTGCGCAAGCCCGTCGTCTACGCCAACGGCGACATCTGCCAGTACATGGACGTGGCCTTCGTCTGCCGGGCCGTCGGCGGCGAGGCCCGCGTCAACGACGACGAGTCGATCGACGTCGGCTGGTTCGAGGTCGACGACCTCCCCGAGATGAAGCGTTTCTCCCACCTGCGGATCGAGAAGGCGCTCGCCGACGAGCCCACGTGGTTCCGCACCGCCCGCCCGGGCTGAAGCACGGGCCCGAGGTCCCCGGCGGGAGTCGTCCACAGGGGCCGTCCACAGGGGTGGTGCGATCACGCGTACGGCAGGTATCCCTGTGTCCATGTCCCACGAACACGTCTCCTACCTGGAACTCCTCGCCCGGGGAGCCGCCACGGAGGCCTACGACCGGCCCGTGCTCCTCGCCCGCGCGGGCGGCGCGGGCCCCGAGGCGCTGGCCGGGCTGGAGGAGGCCAAACAACTGGCCCTGCGGGTCCGCGCCGAGCTGGAGGGCCGGCGGCGGCGCGAGGCCGAGCTGTCCGCCCTCTTCGCCACCGCCCACGACCTCGCGGGACTCCGCGACCTCGACGCGGTGCTGCGCGCCATCGTCCAGCGCGCCCGCTCCCTGCTCGGCACCGAGGTCGCCTATCTGAGCCTCAACGACCCGGCGGCCGGGGACACCTACATGCGGGTCACCGAGGGCTCCGTCTCCGCCCGCTTCCAGCAGCTCCGCCTGGGCATGGGCGAGGGCCTCGGCGGACTGGTCGCGCAGACAGCCCGCCCGTACGTCACGGCCGACTACTTCGACGACGAACGCTTCCAGCACACCCGCACCATCGACACCGCGGTCCGCGACGAGGGCCTGGTCGCCATCCTCGGCGTGCCGCTCAGCCTCGGCAGCCAGGTCATCGGCGTGCTCTTCGCCGCCGACCGCCGGGCCCGGGTCTTCGAGCGCGAACAGGTCGCCCTCCTCGGCTCCTTCGCCGCCCACGCGGCCGTCGCCATCGACACCGCCAACCTGCTCGCCGAGACCCGCTCCGCCCTCGCCGAGCTGGAGCGGGCCAACGACATCATCCGCGCGCACAGCGCCGTCATCGAGCGGGCCTCCGAGGTCCACGACCGCCTCTCCGAGCTGGTGCTGCGCGGCGGCGGCGTCCACGACGTCGCCGAGGCCGTCTCCGAGGTGCTCGGCGGCACCGTCGAGTTCACCGAGACCACCGCGGGCGCCGCCCGCCGGGCCGGCGGGCACGCGGTCCGCGACGGCGACGACTGGGTCGCCGCCGTCTCCGCCGGCGGCGAGCACCTGGGCGCGCTCGTCCTGCGCGGCCGCCCCGACCTCGACCCCGTCGACCTGCGCACCCTGGAGCGGGCGGCCCTCGTCACCTCCCTGCTGCTGCTCGCCCGCCGCTCGGCCGGCGAGGCCGAACAGCGGGTCCGGGGCGAGCTGCTCGACGACCTCCTCGACGCCCCCGACCGCGACCGCCGCCTGCTGCGCGAGCGCGCCGCCCGCCTCCGTACCGACAGCGAGGCGCCGCACGTGGTGCTCGCCGCCCGCATCGACCGGGCCGGCCCCGCCGGCGGCGCCGAGCCGTCCGGCCGCGAGAGCGCCGACCGGCAGCGCCTGTGGTCCGCCGCCTCGCACCTCGCCGCTACCCGCCGCGGGCTCGCCTCCGCCCGCGACGGCGGCACGGTCCTCCTGCTGCCGCTGGGCCCCGGCGAGGACGCCGCCGAACTGGCCCGCCAGACCGCCCGCCACCTGGGCGGCGCCCTGCGCGAACCCGTCACCGTCGGCGCCTCCGCGCCCGTACCGGACCCG
>NZ_JBEZUZ010000143.1:0-11660 GCF_040636735.1 Streptomyces sp. NPDC035033
GGACGAACTCCCACTCGGCATCGGACAGTTCATGACGACGTATCACGACCTCATGATCCACCAACCGTGATCATTTGAAGACACCGCCTAGGCCGTTTCGGCCGCCCGGCGCTGCAGCTCTTCCCACACCTTCCGCACCTGCGGTTCCAGGGCGTCCAGGGGGCCGTCGTTGTCGATCACGAGGTCCGCGATCTCCAGCCGGGCCGCGCGCGTGGCCTGGGCCGCCATCCGGGCCTCGGCCTCCTCCTCGGTCATGCCGCGGAGCCGTACCAGCCGGTCGAGCTGGGTGCCGGGCGAGGCGTCGACGACGACCACGAGGTCGTAGAGGGGCGCGAGGCCGTTCTCGGTGAGCAGGGGCACGTCGTGGACCACCACGTCCCCGGGGCCCGCCGCACCCTCCAGCTCGGCCGACCGGGCCCCGACGAGCGGGTGCACGACGGCGTTGAGCACGGCCAGCCGCTCGGGGTCGGCGAAGACGATGGAGCCGAGCTTCGGCCGGTCCAGGGTGCCGTCCTCGGTGAGGACCTCCTCCCCGAAGGCGGCCACGACGGCCGCGAGCCCCGGGGTGCCGGGCTCGACGACCTCGCGGGCGATCCGGTCCGCGTCGATCAGTACGGCCCCGTACGAGACGAGCAGCCGCGACACCTCACTCTTGCCGGCGCCGATTCCGCCGGTCAGGCCCACCTTCAGCATGGGCGGCAGCTTAGGGCCTGGCCCCGCGGGGTCAGGAGTCGCCCTCCCGTTCGGCGAGGAAGCGTTCGAACTCGCGGCCCAGTTCGTCGGCCGAGGGCAGGTCGACGGGCTCGGCGACCAGGCTGCCGCGGGTCTCCGCGCCGGCCATCGCGTCGTACTGGTGCTCAAGGCCCTGGACCAGGCTGACCAGCTCCTCGTCGCCCTCGCCGATCTGGCGGTCGATCTCGGTCTGGGTGCGGCGGGCCTCGGTGCGCAGCGCGTGGGCGACGCCGGGGAGGACCAGGCCGGTGGCGGCGGTGACGGCCTCCAGGACGGTGAGCGCCGCGTCCGGGTAGGGGGAGCGGGCCACGTAGTGCGGCACGTGGGCGGCGACGCCGAGGGTGTCGAAGCCGGCCTCGCCGAGCCGGAACTCGATGAGGGACTCGGCGCTGCCGGGCACCTGGGCCTCGTCGAAGGGGCTGCGGTGGCCGGGCATGAGGTCGGTGCGGTTGCCGTGCGGGGTGAGGCCGACGGGCCGGGTGTGCGGCACGCCCATGGGGATGCCGTGGAAGTTGACCGCGAGCCGTACGCCGAGCCGTTCGACAATCTGGGCGACGGCGGCGGCGAACCGCTCCCACTCGACGTCCGGCTCGGGGCCGGAGAGGACGAGGAAGGGGGCGCCGGTGGCGTCCTGGACGAGGCGGACCTCGATGGCCGGGGTCTCGTACCCGGTCCAGCGGTCGCGCCGGAAGGTCAGCAGGGGGCGGCGGGCGCGGTAGTCCACCAGCCGGTCGTGGTCGAAGCGGGCGACCACCTGGTGCGGCAGGGTGTCGAGGACCCGGTCGACGATCTGTTCGCCGGTCTCCCCCGCGTCGATGTAGCCGTCGAAGTGGTACAGCATGACCAGTCCGGTCGACTCCTGCGCCAGGGCCAGGTCGACCACGGCCAGGCCCTTGGCGTCCCACTCGTACAAATCCTGGGGATCAAGCACGGTTACCGCTCCTCCTCGCGTCCTTGGGAAGAACGCTTCCGGGCTCAAGGTCATTCCCGGTGCGGCGGTTGCCCGCAGGCGGTTTCGCCGGGGGCGGCGAACGCGACCGGGGCCCGCTCCCCCGGGAGGGAGCGGGCCCCGGTTGTGCTAGCGGCTAGCGCTGCTCAGCGGAGAGCCTGTTCAGCTCTGGCCGCCGGCCAGCTTCTCGCGCAGGGCGGCGAGGGCCTCGTCCGACGCCAGGGCGCCGGCGGTGTCGTCCGACTCCGAGGAGTAGGAGCCACCGGACACGCCCGCCGAGGCACCGGCCGGAGCGGCGGCGCCACCCTCGGCAGCGGCGGCCTCGTCGGCCTCGCGGGACTTGATGACCTGGGCCTGGTGCTGCTCGAAGCGCGCCTGCGCCTCGGCGTACTGGGCCTCCCACGCCTCGCGCTGGGCCTCGTAGCCCGGCAGCCAGTCGTTGGTCTCGGGGTCGAAGCCCTCGGGGTAGATGTAGTTGCCCTGGTCGTCGTAGGACGCGGCCATGCCGTACAGGGTCGGGTCGAACTCGACCGACGCCGGGTCGGCACCGAAGGACTCGTTGGCCTGCTTCAGGGACAGCGAGATCCGGCGACGCTCGAGGTCGATGTCGATGACCTTGACGAAGATCTCGTCGTTGACCTGGACGACCTGCTCCGGGATCTCCACGTGGCGCTCGGCCAGCTCGGAGATGTGGACCAGACCCTCGATGCCCTCGTCGACGCGGACGAACGCACCGAACGGAACCAGCTTGGTGACCTTGCCGGGGACGACCTGGCCGATCTGGTGGGTGCGGGCGAACTGCTGCCACGGGTCCTCCTGCGTCGCCTTCAGCGACAGGGAGACACGCTCGCGGTCCATGTCCACGTCGAGAACCTCGACGGTGACCTCCTGGCCGACCTCGACGACCTCGGACGGGTGGTCGATGTGCTTCCAGGACAGCTCGGAGACGTGGACGAGACCGTCGACGCCACCCAGGTCCACGAAGGCACCGAAGTTGACGATCGAGGACACGACGCCGGAGCGGACCTGACCCTTCTGGAGGGTCGTGAGGAAGGTCTGGCGGACCTCGGACTGGGTCTGCTCCAGCCAGGCGCGGCGGGACAGGACCACGTTGTTGCGGTTCTTGTCCAGCTCGATGATCTTCGCCTCGAGCTCCTTGCCCACGTAGGGCTGGAGGTCGCGGACGCGGCGCATCTCGACCAGGGAGGCCGGGAGGAAGCCGCGGAGGCCGATGTCGAGGATGAGACCACCCTTGACGACCTCGATGACGGTACCGGTGACGATGCCGTCCTCTTCCTTGATCTTCTCGATGGTGCCCCAGGCACGCTCGTACTGGGCGCGCTTCTTCGAGAGGATCAGGCGGCCTTCCTTGTCCTCCTTCTGGAGAACCAGGGCCTCGATCTCGTCGCCGACCTTGACGACCTCGTTCGGGTCGACGTCGTGCTTGATCGAGAGCTCGCGGCTCGGGATGACACCTTCGGTCTTGTAACCGATGTCGAGCAGGACCTCGTCCCGGTCGACCTTCACGATGACGCCGTCGACGATGTCGCCGTCGTTGAAGTACTTGATCGTCTCGTCGATCGCGGCGAGGAAGGCTTCCTCGTTACCGATGTCGTTGACCGCAACCTGCGGGGTGGTGGCGGTGGTCTCGGTGCTGCTCGTCATGTGGGAAAGGGCTCCGGTACGGACATTGAAGTCGTAGGTACTGCTACGCCGAGAGCCCGTATCGCAGCTGAAGAAGCCGGACAGCCAAAGAAGCGCCTCTCCCGACGAACGGGGAGGGCCTCGAAAACCGAGGGGACATACAACAGATGCGAGCGCGGCCTGCTCCGTCTGAGGCACGCAGGCCCGCAGCGCAACCTTTAGCATACGGGGGCGGCCGGACAGGGTCAATGCGCGAAGCGCGCAGCCGGGACAGATCCACGCACACCCGGCACCACTCGTGTCCGCCCGCACGCCATCGGCGGGCCTCCGCCGTTCCGCGGCACTGAGCGCAAACTACATCGACGGGCGAGATGAACCAAGAGCACGAGCAGGACGACCGCTTCGAGACGGACGGCGACGAGGCGGAGGCCACCCGGCGTGACGCGGGCGACGCGGAGAGCAGCCGGGCCAGCCGGGGCTGGTGGGACCGGAACGCGGACGAGTACCAGCTGGAGCACGGCGCCTTCCTCGGCGACGACCGGTTCGTGTGGGGCCCGGAGGGCCTGGACGAGGCCGAGGCGGGGCTGCTCGGGCCGGCGGAGGGGCTGAAGGGGCTCGACGTCCTGGAGATCGGCGCGGGCGCGGCGCAGTGCTCGCGCTGGCTGGCGGCGCAGGGGGCCCGGCCGGTGGCGCTCGACCTGTCGCACCGGCAGCTCCAGCACGCGCTGCGGATCGGCGGGGAGGTGCCGCTGGTGGAGGCGGACGCGGGGGCGCTGCCGTTCCGCGACGGCTCCTTCGACCTGGCGTGCTCGGCGTACGGGGCGGTGCCGTTCGTGGCCGATCCGGTGCGGGTCTTCCGCGAGGTGCGCCGGGTGCTGCGGCCGGGCGGACGCTGGGTGTTCTCGGTGACGCACCCGATCCGGTGGGCCTTCCCCGACGAGCCGGGGCCGGAGGGCCTGTCGGTCGCGGCCTCCTACTTCGACCGCACGCCGTACGTCGAGCAGGACGAGTCGGGGCGGGCGGTGTACGTGGAGCACCACCGGACCCTCGGCGACCGGGTGCGGGACGTGGTGGCCGGCGGCTTCCGGCTGCTGGACCTGGTCGAGCCGGAGTGGCCGGCGTGGAACGGCCAGGAGTGGGGCGGCTGGTCGCCGCTGCGGGGGAATCTGATCCCGGGCACGGCGATCTTCGTGTGCGAGCGCGAGGACTGACCGGACACCGATCGAATTCAGACAGTCGTACTTATGGGCGGGCCTGTGGACAACCGGGCCCGCTCTTTTTCTTCGCGTACGAGACTGAGTGCGTGATCCGAAACGACGTACTCGACCTGCTTCCCGTCCGCCATGCCGTTCCCGAGCTGCTGGCCGCGCTCGACGAGCGCGGCACGGCGGTGCTGCACGCCCCGCCCGGCACCGGCAAGACCACGCTGGTGCCGCTGGCGCTCGCCGGTCTCATAGGGGACGGGCCGGAGCGGCGGGTGCTGGTGGCCGAGCCGCGCCGGATGGCGGTGCGGGCCGCGGCCGGGCGGATGGCCTGGCTGATGGGCGAGGACGTCAGCGGGGCGGTCGGCTTCTCCGTGCGCGGGGAGCGGCGGGTCGGGCCGGCGACGCGGGTGGAGGTGGTGACGACGGGCGTCCTGCTCCAGCGGCTCCAGCGGGATCCGGAGCTCGCGGGGGTGGACGCGGTGCTGCTCGACGAGTGTCACGAGCGGCATCTGGACGCCGACACGGCCCTCGCGTTCCTGGTGGACGTACGGGCCGCACTGCGGCCGGAGCTGAAGCTCGTCGCGGCCTCGGCGACCAGCGACGCGGAGGCGTGGGCACGGCTGCTGACCGTCCAGGAGGGCGGCGGGCCGGCGCCGGTGGTGCGCAGCGAGGGCGAGGGGCACGGGTTCACGGTGTTCCACGCGCCGCCGCCGGCGGGGGTCCGGCCCGCGCACGGCACCTGGGTGGACCCGGCGCTGCTGCGGCACGTGGCGGCGACGGTGCGGGGGGCGCTGGCGCGGCACGAGGGCGACGTCCTCTGCTTCCTGCCGGGGACGGGGGAGATCGCGCGGACGGCGGGGCTCCTGGACGGGGTGGACGCCGAGGTGCTCCAGCTGCACGGGCGGGCGCCGGCGGCGGTGCAGGACGCGGTGCTGCGGGGCGCGGGGCCCGGCGGACGGCGGCGGGTGGTGCTGTCGACGTCGGTGGCGGAGTCGAGCCTCACGGTGCCGGGGGTGCGGGTCGTGGTGGACGCGGGGCTGGCCCGGGAGCCGCGGACGGACCACGCGCGGGGGCTGGGCTCGCTGGCGACGGTGCCGGTGTCGGCCGCGGCGGCGACCCAGCGGGCGGGGCGTTCGGGGCGCGAGGCGCCGGGCACGGTGTACCGGTGCTGGGCGGAGGCGGAGGAGAGCGGCCGGGCGCGGTTCCCGTCGCCGGAGATCCGGATCGCGGACCTGGCCGGCTTCGCGCTGCGGGCCGCCTGCTGGGGGGATCCGACGGCGGAGGGGCTGGCGCTGCTCGACCCGCCGCCCGCGGGGGCGCTGGCGGCGGCCCGTTCGGTGCTGACGGCGATCGGGGCGGTGGACGGGGCCGGGAAGGCCACCGAGCGGGGGGTGCGGATGGCCCGGCTCGGCGTGCACCCGCGGCTGGGGCGGGCACTGCTGGACGGGGCGGCCGAGGTGGGGCCGCGGCGGGCCGCGGAGGTGGTGGCGCTGTTGAGCGAGGAGCCGCCCCGGGAGTACGGGGACGATCTGGCGGCCGCCTGGCGCGAGGCCCGCCGGGGCGGGGACGCGTACGGGGCGCGCTGGAGGGCGGAGGTGCGGCGCCTGGAGCGGGCGGCGGCGGTCGCGGAGGAGGGAGCGGGAGCGGGGGCCGGCGCGGGGAGCCCGGCCGGCGCGGACGGGGACGACCGGGTGGCGGGGGTGGTGACGGCGCTGGCGTTTCCGGAGCGGGTGGCGCGGGCGCGGGAGCAGGGCGGGCACCTGATGGTGTCGGGGAGCGGGGCGCGGCTCGCGGAGGGCTCGGGGCTGCGGTCGGCGCCGTGGCTCGCGGTGGCGGTGGCGGACCGGACGGCGCGGGACGCGACGGCCCGGGTACGGCTGGCGGCGGTGGTGGACGAGGCGGTGGCGCGGCGGGCCGCGGGGCACCTGTTCCGTTCGGGCGAGGAGGTGCGCTGGGAGGACGGCGACGTGGTGGCGCGGTCCGTGGAGCGGCTGGGGGCGGTGGAGCTGACGGTCCGCCCGCTGGGGGCGGCGGCCGATCCGGCGCTGGTGCGGGAGGCGCTGCTGGACGGGCTCCGGCGGGAGGGGACGGGGCTGCTGCGGTGGGGACGGGAGGCGGTGGAGCTGCGGGAGCGGCTGGCGTTCCTGCACGGGGCGGTCGGCGGGGCGTGGCCGGACGTCGCGGAGGAGGCGCTGGTGGAGCGCGCCGGAGAGTGGCTGGAGCCCGAGCTGTCCCGGGCGGCGCGGCGGGCGGATCTGGGGCGGATCGACGCCGGGGAGGCGCTGCGGCGGCTGCTGCCGTGGGCCTCGGGCGAGGCGGGGCGGCTCGACGAGCTGGCGCCGGAGCGGATCGAGGTGCCGAGCGGGTCGCGGATCCGGGTGGCGTACGGCGAGGGGCGGCCGGTGCTCGCGGTGAAGCTCCAGGAGATGTTCGGGCTGGACGGGACGCCGAGGGTGGCGGGGGTGCCGGTCCTGGTGCACCTGCTCTCCCCCGCCGGGCGGCCGGCGGCCGTGACCGCCGATCTGGCCTCGTTCTGGCGGGACGGCTACCGGGCGGTGCGGGCGGAGCTGCGGGGGCGGTACCCGAAGCATCCGTGGCCGGAGGACCCCTCGTCCGCGGAGCCGACGCGGCACACCAGCGCGCGGCTCAGACGGGAGGGGTGACGGCCCCGCCGGCCGCTCCGGGGGTGGTCGCCGGGTCCGGCTTCGGGTCCGCCCGGGGGCCCGTCCCCGGGCCGGCGCCCGGGCCGGTTCCGCCGGCGGCGCGGCGGGAGCGGGACTCCAGCCAGAGCGCGAGGGCGAGCAGGAGGAGGGCGAGGACGGTGAAGGTCCACGGGAGGTACGAGACGAGGAGGAGGACGGTGGTGCGGTTGGAGGAGACCAGTTCGACGGTGGCGGCGACGTAGTCCTCCCGGATCTTCACGTGGCCGGCGAAGACGGTGACGGTGTCGGTGCCCATCAGGGCCTTGGCGCCGCGGAGTTCCTCCTTGTGGATCTCCTCGCCGTTGACGGGGGCCCCGGTGACGGGCTCGACCCAGAACATCCGCTTGGTGGTGTACCAGCGGGTGAGGCCGGTACTGGCGATGACCTCGGGGGTGATGCCCTCGACCGGCATGGTCTTGGGCATGGGCACCCGGGTCCAGGGGATGGTCTGCTCGTAGTAGTAGACCTCCAGGCCGCGGAAGGTGCGGGTGCCCACGTAGTGGATGGGAGAGGAGGTGCGGGTCTGGGCGTCGAAGTAGAGGTAGTCGCGCTTCTCGGTGAGGAAGGGCCATTTGAACTCGATGCCCTCGCGCTTGACCGGGTCGCCGTCGACCATCTCGCCGGGCGCGTTCACGGGGTCCTGGGTGTGCGCGTCGAAGATGTACCGCTCGGGGATCTTGGACACCATCTTCCCGTCGGGCCCCATGACGTAGGAGAGGCCGTCCCAGACGACGACGTCGCGATCGGTGCCGCGCTCGATCCGCTTCGACTCCTCCACGTTGCCCTTGAGGGTCTGGACGATCGTGATCTTCTCGACCTCGCGGGCCTTGAGGGTGCCGTAGTCGAGGAGGGTCGCGGGCCGGGCCTCCAGGACCATCTCCTGGTACTGGTTCGGCGGGATCTTGGCCAGCCGGGGGAAGGCGTACCAGCGCAGGGTGGGGGCCATGGCGGCGAGGAAGACCGCGAGGGAGAGGAGGACGAGGCTGGCTCGGCGGCGCACGGGGGCTCCCTACTTCTTCGGGCCGGGGTCGGCGGTGAGCAGGGGCCTGGGCGACGTCGGACCGTCGGGCGGCAGATCGACCAGGGAGACGAGCAGGACGAAGAGCAGGACGGGCACGAGTCCGATGGCGGCGGCGACGAGGGCGCGCATGTCGGCCTCCCGGCAGGCGATCTGATGGGTCGTCAGGGCGGGGGCACCGTAGCAACGCGGCCGTGAGATGAGAACAGCCCGCGGGGGCCGAAACGAAACGCGCGCCGCCCCCGGCGTCCCGGGAGGGACGGCGCGGGGGCGGCGCGGCGGAAGGGAGGAGCGGATCAGGCGGAGGGCGACGTGCCCGCGGTGGGCGAGGTCGACGCCGTGGGCGAGGTGGAGGCCGTGGGCGAGGTGGAGGCGGTGGGCTCCGGGGAGGGGGTCGGGTCCGTGGTCGCGGGCGGCGTGGTGGCCGGGGCGGTGACGGTGAGCGTCAGCTTCGCGGTGCCGCCGCCGGGCGCGGTGAGCCACAGCACGTAGCTGCCGGCCTTCTGGCCCGCGACGAGGTCCGTGATCGACAGGCGGCCGTCCGTGCCGGTCTTCAGGACCTTGGTGCGGATCGGGTTCCCGGCGGCGTCCTTGCCGAAGGACGGGCCGTCGGCGCTGGCCGTGGGGGCGTCCGTCGAGTCGGCGACCACCGCGGTGACGCTCACGCCGGGGGCGAGGGCGCCGCCGAGGCGGGCCTCGACCGTGACGTCGGCGTAGCCGGCGCCGGTCTCGGCGGTCAGGGCCGCGTCGCCGACGCGGGTGAGGGCGTCGGCCTTGCGGACCTCGACGGTCGCCTTCAGCGTGGCGGCCGGGAGGGAGGAGCGGCCGGGGACGGTGGCGCGGAGGGTGAAGGACCCGGCCTTCGCGCCCGCGCGGAGGGCGGGGGCCTTGGCGACGCCCTTCGCGTCCGAGGTGACGGTGACCGTGGTGGCGCCGGCGGGGAAGCGGGCGTCGGTGGTGGCGGGGAGCTCGAAGCGGACGCTGACGCCGGCGACGGGGCGGCCCGCGGAGTCCACGGCGGTGACGGAGGCGTACGAGGCGAAGGTGCTCTCGGTGACCGCGGTCAGCACCGCCGTACCGGCCTTGAGGCTCGCCACCTTGACGGTCGGGGGGACCTCGACGGGCTTGGCGGGCGGCCGGGTCGGGTCGGTCGTCGGCGGCTTCGACGGCTCGGACGGCTTCGACGGCGAGGTCGGGGCCGGCTCGGTGGGCTTCTGCGACGGCTTGCCCGGCGCCGGGGTGGCGCCCGGGGCCGGCGAGCCCGCCGGCGCGGAGGGGTGGGGCGAGGCCGGGCGCAGCGGGGTGCCGGGGACCGGCCGGTCGCTGCGGCCCACCGGGAGCAAGCCCGTGCCGTCCGGGACGGTGTGGGTGCCGCGCCGGTAGTAGTCGAACCAGGAGAGGACGGTGGTCAGGTACTCGGTGGAACGGTTGTAGCTGAGGATCGCCCGGTCGAGGTCGGCCTTGACGGCCAGGTTCCGGCCGCCGGCGCACAGGTACATGCCCGCGGCCTGGGCGGCGTCGTAGATGTTGTTGGGGTCCTTCTTCCCGTCGCCGTTGGCGTCCTGGCCCCAGACGGCCCAGGTGGACGGGATGAACTGCATCGGGCCGACGGCGCGGTCGTGGGTGGTGTCGCCGTCGAAGGCGCCGTCGTCGGTGTCCGAGATGTTGGCGAAGCCGACGCCGTTGAGGACCGGGCCGAGGATCGGGGAGAGGGTGGTGCCGTTGCCGTCCACGCGGCCGCCGCGGGCCTGTCCGGACTCGACCTTGCCGATGCCGGCGAGGAGTTGCCACGGCAGGTTGCAGGAGGGGTCGGAGGCGCGGACCGACAGTTCGGCGCGGCGGTAGGCGGCGAGGACGGTCGCGGGTATGCCGGCCTCGGCGGGGCCGGTGACGATCGGCACCGTGGGCGCGGTGGGCGCGCCGGGCCGGTTCGGGGTGTTCAGCGGCGGCAGGTCCGTGTAGTACGGCGAGTCGCCGGTGACCGAACCGCCGTTCCCGCCGCCGGGCGGGGTGGTGGCGTCGCCGGCGCCGATGGTGCGGTCGCCGCTGAGGTTGTCGGTCGGCGGGGGTATCGCCCCCGGGCCCTGCGAGGCCGCCAGCGCCGCGACCGCGGCGGCCACGATCGCTCCGCTCGTGGCGCCCCTGCGCAGTCGGCGGCCGAATTGCGCTGCCATACCGGTGCTCCCCTCCCCAATCGACGGTGGCCGCACGCTCCCCGCGGGTGGCCACAGGCGACCCTATGCGATGTCCGTATCACGGGACACCACGGGCTGACCGGGTTTCACGCTTTCGTCACCCCTTGGCCTCCCGGCGGCCGGACACGGAGGTCCGCGCTCCGGGGCGCGGGGGCCCGTCCGGGAACCGTCTCCGGGGTTCGGCGCCTCTTGCACTCGGGCCGATCATCCGTACGACCAGGAGGTTTCTTCCGTGCCCTTCACCCTGAGTCACGCCGCCGCGGTCCTGCCGGCGCTGCGGCGGGACGGGACCGCGCGCGGCCCGCTCGTCGCCTCCGCCCTCGTCGCCGGCAGCTTCTCCCCCGACCTCACCTACTTCGCGGCGACGGCGGTGCCCGGGGCGATGGAGTTCGGGGACGTGACCCACTCCCCCGTCGGGCTCGTCACCGTCGACGTGCTCATCGCCGCCGTCCTGGTGGGGCTGTGGCTGGCGGTCCGCGAGCCGCTGGTGGGGCTGTTGCCGGCGCGGTGGCGCGGGCGGGTGTACGGGGTGGTGCGCGGCCGGCCGTGGCGGGAGCGGCGGCCGGCCGCGCTCGCCGTCTGGTTCGCCGTCTCGGCGGCGCTCGGCGCGACCACCCACGTCGTCTGGGACACCTTCACGCACATCGACCGCTGGGGGACGCGGAAACTCCCCTTCCTGGCGGAGGTGGTGGCCGGGTTCCCGGTGTACCAGTACGCGCAGTACGGCGGTTCGGCGCTGGCGCTCGGGCTGCTCGGCTGGTTCGCGGTCCGGGCGCTCCGGTCCGTGCCGGCCGGCGCGGAGGCGCCCGCCGGGGTGCCGGTGCCGGGCCGGCGCGGGCGGCGCTGCTGCTGATCGGGGGCTGTGTGGTGGCCGGGGTCGCGCACCGGGTGCTGCGCTGGGCGGCGTACTGGGGCTGGGACCGGATCGAGAACCCGCTCGACATCATCCCGACCGCCTGTTTCGGGGCGGGCGCGGGGCTCGTCGCGGGGCTGCTGCTGTACGGGGCGGCCGCCCGCCTGCGGGGACGCGGAGCCGCCCCGGCGCCCGGCCCCGGAACGGCCCCGGCGCCCGGTGCGGGAGCGTCCGGGGAGGGGGAGCCGGCCGCCCGGACGGCGGGCTCCCGTCCGGGCGTTCGCTGATCCGCGCCTCCGGGGACACGGGGGCGGGGCACCCGGCCCGCACGCCGGTGGCCGCGCCCCGGGCGGGGGCGCGGC
>NZ_JBEZUZ010000144.1:0-11259 GCF_040636735.1 Streptomyces sp. NPDC035033
CGACCCGGATGAAGGCGATGCACCTGCGGATGCGGACCGTGTCCGTGGTGGGCGGGGCGCTGGTGCCCGTGTTCGTGACCCCGGGCCGCCGCCGTTCGGCGGTGCGGGCCCCGGCCGTCGTCCTTCGGCCGTGTGCGGCCCGGGTCGTGGTCCTTCGTGCGGGCCCCGGCTCGTCGTCCTTCGGCCGTACGGGGCCCGGACGCCGGGCTGCGGGACGGTCCGGGGGTGGATACGCTGGCGCCGATTTGTCACGTAGAGACCCTTTTTCTCTGGCGTACGCCGTCCCCTCTCGCGCTCGACGGGAGTCGCATGGTCACCCCCCAGCCCGCCCCCCAACTCGTCCTCGGCCCGCCCGCCAAGGCCGCCCTCTTCCTCGTCCTCACCGTCGTGCCCGGCCGCGAGGGCGACGTGCGCGAAGTGCTCCGGGAGCTGTCCGCGCTGAGCCGTTCCGTCGCCTTCCGCGCCCGCGACGACGCCCTCGCCTGCGTCGCCGGCCTCTCCTCCGACGCCTGGGACCGGCTCGCCGGCGGCCCCCGCCCCCGCGACCTGCACCCCTTCGTCCCCCTCCACGGCCCCCGGCACCGGGCCCCGGCCACCCCCGGCGACCTGCTGCTCCACCTGCGGGCCCGGCGCGCCGACCTCTGCTTCGAACTCGCCCGGGTCGTCCTCGACCGCTTCGGGGACGCCGTCACCGTCGTCGACGAGGTGCACGGCTTCACCTACTTCGACGACCGCGACCTCCTCGGCTTCGTCGACGGCAGCGAGAACCCCACCGGCCCCGCCGCCGACGCCGCCGTCCTCGTCGCCGACGAGGACCCCGGCTTCCGCGGCGGCAGCTACGTCATCGTGCAGAAGTACCTCCACGACCTGACCGCCTGGCAGGCGCTCAGCACCGAGGAGCAGGAGCGGGTCATCGGCCGTTCCAAGGCCGACAACGTCGAGATCCCCGACGACGTCAAGCCGTCCGACTCGCACGTCGCCCTCACCACCGTCGAGGACGAGGACGGCGAGGAGCAGCGGATCGTCCGCCAGAACATGCCGTTCGGACGGCTCGGCACCGGCGAGTTCGGCACGTACTTCATCGGGTACGCCCGCACCCCGGCCGTCACCGAACGGATGCTCCGCAACATGTTCCTCGGCGACCCGCCGGGCAACACCGACCGCATCCTCGACTTCTCCACCGCCGTCACCGGCGGCCTCTTCTTCGTGCCGAGCGCCGACCTCCTCGACGACCTCCCCGCCCCGGGAGCCGCGGAAGAAGCCTCCCCGGAACCCCTTCCGGAACCCCTCCCGGACCCTCTCCCGAAGACCCTTCCCGCCGAAGCCGTGCGTCCGGGGGACTCCCTGGGCATCGGCGGCCTGAAAGGAGCACCGGTGCCATGACCAGCCTCCCCGGCACGCCCGCCCCCACCAGCAACCTGCACCGCGAACTCGCCCCCGTCACCCCCGCCGCCTGGGCCGAGATCGAGGAGGAGGCCCGCCGCACCTTCCGCCGCAACGTCGCCGGCCGCCGCGTGGTGGACGTGCCCGACCCCGGCGGCGCCACCCTCGCCGCCGTCGGCACCGGCCACCTCACCGAACTCGCCCCGCCCGCCGCCGGGGTGAACGCCCGGCTGCGCGAGGCCCGCCCGCTGGTCGAGCTCCGGGTCCCCTTCACCGTCGCCCGCTCCGCCGTCGACGACGTCGAACGCGGCGCCAAGGACTCCGACTGGCAGCCCGTCAAGGACGCCGCCCGCGCGCTCGCCCTCGCCGAGGACCGCACCGTCTTCGACGGCTACGAGGCGGCCGGCGTCCCGGGTCTGCGCGCCTCCTCCTCCAACCCGGTCGTCGCGCTGCCCGCCGAACCCCGGGACTACCCGGACGCCGTCAGCCGCGCCCTCACCTCCCTGCGGCTGGCCGGTGTCGACGGCCCGTACGCCCTCCTCCTCGGCGCCGAGGAGTACCGGGCCGTCAGCGAGACCTCCGACCACGGCTACCCGATCGCCGCCCACCTCGCCCGGATGCTCGACGGCCCGCCGATCTGGGCCCCCGCCCTCACCGGCGGCCTCGTCCTCTCCACCCGCGGCGGGGACTTCGAACTCCGCCTCGGCCAGGACGTCTCCATCGGCTACGCCCGGCACGACGCCGACACCGTCGAGCTGTACCTCCACGAGACGCTGACGTTCTTCACGTACACGGACGAGGCCGTGGTCAGCCTGGAGGGCTGACGCCGCGCCCGCCCGGCCCCGGCGGTACGCGGTCCCCCGCCGATGACGGTCCCGGCGCCCTCGGCGCGGCCGCCGGGACCGTCATCGACGCCCCCTCACCGGCCGCGGGGGCCGCCCGCGCCCTCGCCGGCTGACACGCCCGCCGGCGGCCCCGGTGCGGGCCTGCCGGGGGCCGCCCGGCAGACTCGGCGTCATGAGCAGCACGCCCCCGCGCCGTCCCGCCGGATCCACCCCCACCGCCGTCGTCGTCGGCGCGGGCCCCAACGGGCTCGCCGCCGCCGCCCTCCTCGCGGAGACCGGCCTCGACGTCACGGTTTTGGAGGCCGCCGACACGATCGGCGGCGGCACCCGCACGGACGAGGCGATCCTGCCCGGACTGCTCCACGACCACTGCTCGGCCGTCCACCCCCTCGCGGTCGCCTCGCCCGCCCTCCGCCACCTCCGCCTCGACCGGTACGGGCTGTCCTGGCGGCTCCCCGAGATCGACTGCGCCCACCCCCTCGACGACGGCACCGCCGCCGCCCTGTACCGCTCCGTCACCGGGACCGCCGCCGGCCTCGGCGCCGACGGCGCCCGCTACCGGGCGCTGCTCGCCCCCTCCGTACGCCGCTGGGAGGCGCTCGCCGGGGACGTCATGGGCCCGCTCCTCCGCCTGCCCGACCACCCGCTGCTGCTGGCCCGCTTCGGGCTGCCCACCGCGCTGCCGGCCGCCGCCCTCGCCCGCCTCTTCCGCACGCCGGGCGCCCGCGCGCTGTGGGCGGGCGTCGCGGCCCACGCGTACCGCCCGCTGACCGAGCCGTTCAGCTCGGCCATCGGGCTCGGCATCCTGACCGCCGGCCACGCGGCCGGCTGGGCCGTCGCCGAGGGCGGCTCCCGGGCGATCACCGACGCCCTCGCGGCCGTCCTCCGCGCCCACGGCGGGCGGATCGAGACGGGCGTCAGGGTCACCGACCGCGCCCAGCTGCCGCCCGCCGACATCACCCTCCTCGACCTCGACCCCGCCCAGGTCGCCGGCGTCTACGGCGATCTGCTGCCGGCCCGGACGGCCGCCGCGTACCGCCGCTTCCGGCGCGGCCCCGGCGCCTTCAAGGTCGACCTCGCCGTCGAGGGCGGCGTGCCCTGGCGCGCGGAGGCCGCGCGCCGCGCCGGGACCGTCCACCTCGGCGGTCCGCTCGCCGAGGTGGTCCGCGCCGAACGGGAGGTGACGGACGGCCGGATGCCGGAGCGCCCCTTCGTCCTGGTCGGCCAGCAGTACCTCGCCGACCCCTCCCGTTCGGCCGGCGACGTCCACCCCGTCTGGACGTACGCGCACGTGCCCCACGGCTACGACGGCGACGCGACCGGCGCGATCCTCGCTCAGCTCGAACGCTTCGCCCCCGGCGTCCGCGACCGGATCGTCGGCATGCGCGTCACCCGCCCCGCCGACTTCGCCGCGGCCAACCCGAACTTCGCCGGCGGCGACATCCTCACCGGCGCCAAGACCGTCCCCCAGCTCGTCCTCGGCGCCCGCCCCGCCCTCGACCCGTACGCCACCGGCCTCCCCGGCGTCTACCTCTGCTCGGCCGCCACCCCGCCCGGCCCCGGCGCCCACGGCATGTCCGGCGCCGGCGCGGCGGCGGCGGCCCTCCGCCACCTGGGCCTCCGCCCGTCCTGGCGCCGGCCCACCGGCTTCCGGGCCCGCGGCCGGGCCGCGGTCACGTGACGGTCCCGGGCTTCCTCAGGACCTCGATCACCCCGGCGTAGCTGTCGGAGCCGTGCCCTGCCGCTCTGGCCCGTTCCATGACGGACTTCAGGAGTTCCGGCAGGGCGTTGTCGACGCCGCGGGCCGCCGCGGCGTGGAGGAGGTGGTCGACGGCCGCGATCTGCACGTCGATGGTGGCGTCGTCGCCCGGGTAGCGGCCGGCGTCCACCTGGGGCGCGTAGGTGGTCAGGAAGCCGGACACGGTGCTCAGCCATCGGATCGCGACGGGAGTGAAGGCCGTGGCCGGCGTCTTCTCCGCGCCGACCAGCGCGGTTCCGTGCAGCCAGCCGGTCATGGTGGACCACATCAGGCCGAGCAGCGCGGCGTCGTAGAGCGAGGCCAGGCCCGGGTCGGTGCCCAGGTACAGGGGGTCGCCCATGGCCTCCAGGGTCGGACGATGCGCTTCGAAGGCGGTGCGGGAACCGCTGTAGAGGAACATCGTCCCGGGGCTGCCGACCCCCGGCGGGGTGGTCATGATCGCGCCGTCGAGGTAGTCGGCGGCGTGCGACCGGGCCCAGGCTGCGGCCTCGTCGGCCTGCTCGGGGGAACCGGAGGAGAGGTTGACGAGGACCTTGCCCGCGAGGGAGCCGGCGACGGGGTCGAGGACGGTGCGCAGCGCCTCGTGGTCCAGTACGCAGGCGATGATCAGAGGGCTCGCCGCGATCGCCTCCTCGACATCGGCGGCCGGCCGGGCACCCCGGTCGGCCAGCGCCCGGGCCTTGTCCGCCGAGCGGTTCCACACGGTGGTCTCGTGGCCCCGCTCCAGCAGCACGGCGGCCAGCGCCGAGCCCATCGAGCCCAATCCGATGACGGTCACTGCCGGGTGGTCAGAACGCATGCGGCGCCTCCTTGTTCGTCCGCCTGTGGCGGCCGGTCACGTGAGACCAAGATCGCAGCGCACGGCGGCCGCCGACAGTGACGCCATTGACGACGTCCGCCAAATTCCTGCCATACCCTGCGAGGCATGAGCCCTGGTTCCGTCGCCCTGGTCGTGCCCGACGACATCGGATTCCCGTCGTGGGACCTGTACGAACTGAGCATCCCCTGCACCGTCTTCGGGAAGCCGCAGCCCGACCTGGCCGACCCCTGGTACGACCTGCGGCTGTGCGGTACGGGCAAGATCCGGCAGGACGGCTCTCCGACCGAGACCGGCCTGTCGCTGCGGACGCGCCACGGGCTCGACGACCTCGCCGGCGCCGACACCGTCATCGTGGCCTCGGTGCCCGACCCGTGCGTCGACGAGGGCAGGCCGCTGCCGCCGGAACTGATCACGGCCCTGCGCCGCGCCCACGACGCGGGCGCCCGCATGGTCTCCCTGTGCACCGGCGCCTTCGCGCTCGCCGAGGCGGGGCTGCTCGACGGACGGCGCGCCACCGCCCACTGGATGCACACGGCCCAACTGGCCGAGCGCTACCCGAGGGTGAGGGTCGACGACTCGGTGCTGTACGTGGACGACGGCGACGTCCTCACCAGCGCCGGGCTCACCGCCGGACTCGACCTCTGCCTCCACCTGGTGCGCCGTGACCTCGGCGCGCACATCGCCAACCAGCTGGCCCGCCGGATGGTGGTGCCCGCGCACCGACCGGGCGGCCAGGCGCAGTTCGTCGACCTGTCCGTGCCCACCGCCGACGACAGGAGCCTGGGACCCGTACTGGACTGGGCCCGTGCGCACCTGGACCGGCCCTTGACGGTCGAGGACCTGGCGCGCCGCGCCGCGATGAGCACGCGGACCTTCCACCGGAGACTCCGGGCGGCCACCGGGACGACGCCCCTCCAGTGGCTCCTCAACCAGCGTCTGGCACGGGCGCAGAGCCTGCTGGAATCGACGGATCTGCCCGTCGAGAAGGTCGGGGAGCTGAGCGGCCTCGGCACGGCGAACAACCTCCGCCACCACTTCCTCAAGCAGGTCGGCGTCTCGCCGAGCGATTACCGACGGGCCTTCCCCCGGGCGGAATGACGCTCGGCCGACCGCGGCCGGCGCCGGGTTCCTCCGGACGCGGCTCCACCCCCTGGCGGAAGCCCTCCCCGTCCGTCCCTCCGCCGGGCGGCGGGCCCGGCGGAGAGCCGCTTCCGGACGGCCTCCGGCCCGCCCCTTTCCGGAGGGCGCCGGAGTCGCCGGCCCGGGCCCGTCACGGTGCGGCGGGCGGGCCGAACGCCCGTCGGGCGTGGGGGAGGAGGGCGCGCACCGCCGGGTTGGGGGCGGGGCGCCAGACCAGGGCCAGGAGGGCCGGGACGTCCGCGTCGGTGAGGGGGAGGGCGGTGAGGCGGTCGGTGTGGGCCGAGGCCATGGACTCGCTGAGGACGGCGACGCCGAGTCCGCGGGCGGCGAGGTCGGCGATGGCGTCCGCGGCGCCGGCCTCCAGGGCGATCGACGGGGTGAGGCCCCGCGCGGCGCACGCCCGGTCGAGGACCGCGCGGAGGCCCGTACCGGGCGGCATGCAGACGAGCGGATGGCGCACCAGGTCCCGGAGGGCGAGGCCCTTCCGGCGGGCCAGGGGGTGTCCGGGCGGGACGACCGCGACGAGCCGTTCGCTGATGATCGTCAGCGCGTCCAGACCGTCGGGGGTCGAGGCGGCGGCCCCGATGAGCGCCAGGTCGACGGCGCCGCTCCGCACGCCCTCGACGAGCCGGTCGGAGTTGTCCTCCTGGAGCAGGATCTCCACCCCGGGATGGGCCTCGTGGAAGGCGGCGAGGGCGTCGAACAGCGGGGTGAGCGTGCAGCCGACGACCATGCCGACGGTCAGCCGTCCCCGCACCAGCCCCGTCACCTCGTCCACCGCCCGGCCCACCGCCCCGGCCGCGGCGAGCGCCGCGCGGGCGTGCGCGAGCGCGGCCTCCCCGGCGGCGGTCAGGGTGACGGTACGGGCCGACCGGTCGAACAGCTCGGCCCCCAGCTCGTGTTCGAGCCGCCGGACCTGCGCGCTGACGCCGGACTGGCTGATGTGCACCCGTTCGGCGGCGCGGGTGAAGTTCCGCTCCTCGGCGACCGCGACGAAGTACTCCAGCTGCCTCAATTCCATGACTGTCAATTCTAGTACTCAGCAGAAGCATCTGTTGGACTTCTGATCGCCGGGTGGCGAGGCTGGAGGCACCGAAACAGGAAGGCCGGGAGCGGGAAGCCGGCAGCCACTCAGGAGGAACCGTGCAGGAGTACGAGAAGGCCATGCGCCCCGAGGGCATCACCCGCCTCTTCGTCGAGCGGTCCAACGCCGGCGACGCGGCCGGGGTCGCCGCCCTCTACGCCGAGGACGCCGTGCTGGCCTACCCGCCCGGCGAACTGACGGTGGGACGGGAGGCGATCCGCGTCCTGTGGGAGAAGGTGCTCGCCCACCGGCCCCGCTTCGAGCCGGAGGAGCCGCTGCCCACGCTGGTGAACGGCGACATCGCCCTCACCTCCACCCCGCCGAAGGACGGCTCCGGCGCCCGCGCCCAGGTCGTCCGGCGCCAGGCCGACGGGAGCTGGCTGCGGGTGCTCGACCAGCCCGAGTTCGTGCCGCCCACCCGCTGAGGCGCACGCCCGCCGGGACGGACGCCCGCCGGGACGGACGCCCGCCGGGACGGACGGCCGTCGGGACGGACGCCCGCGCGCGTGGTCACGTACGCCACCAGGGCTCGCGGACGTAACGGCTCTCCGTGGCGCGGCACCCCAGGCCGTTGGAGATCTCCTCCGCGTCCAGGTTCCAGCCGACCACCCCGTTGCCCTTCCGGCTCAGCTCGATCAGCCGGGCGTCGGCGGTGCGGGTCCCGTCGGTGACCCGGCACTCCACGATCGAGGTCCACGCCTGCCCGTCGAGCGCCGAGGCGAAGAACAGGAACGGCAGCACGACGGCGGTCAGGAACAGGGCCACGACCTGCTCCGCGCCCGCCGCGCGGCGCAGCCACGGCGGCGGGCGGTACTCCGGATCGTGCGAGGCGCCGTGCGAGCGGTGCGGACGGCGCCTCCCGGTCCGGTACTCCACCACCACGCCCTCGCGGAGCGCGTACGCGGCGAGGACGGTGGCCAGCCCCCACCACGGCCCGAAGAGACAGGCGACGATGACGCCGACCGCGAGCGGGTTCACGAGGGTCAGCGCCGCGCGGCGCAGGACGGCCGCCGGGCCCCGGCCGGAGGGCACGGCGCCGCGCGCCGCGAAGGCGGCGAAGACGACCCGGGAGGCGACCACGGCGAGCGCCGAACCCAGCGGCGGATCGGTGATCACCATGCCGAGCAGCACGTCCGGCCAGTTCGCCGGCTCCATGCCCACGAACACGTCCCGCACCGCGTCCCCGCCGCCCACCGTGTACGCGACCTTGGCCACGGGCACGGCGAGCGCGAGCGCCAGCAGCACGGTGTGCCCCGGCCCGCCCTTGAGGTCCGCCCGCCGCTCCTCCTCCGGGCCCCGGCCGGACGGGTGCCGGTCGGCGGGCCCCTGGCCGGAGCCCGCGCCGGCGGAGTCGGCGGCCCCGGTCAGGAGCCGCCGCCCGGCGCGCCCACCGAGACGATGACGGCGGCGGTCCGGCCCAGGGGCGTCGCGTACGCCACGCTGTCCCCGGCCGTGTGCCCCAGCAGGGCCCGGCCGAGCGGGCTGTCGGCGGTCACCAGGTCCGGATCGTCCGCGTCCGCGAGTTCGCCGATGTGCACGGTCGACTCCGAACCGTCCTCGAACCGCACGCTCACCGTGCTGCCCACGCCGACCTCGTCCGTCGACGGCGCGCCCGCGGCCGAGGCCTCCCGCAGCCGGCCCTCGATCTCCTCGATCCGCGCGTCCAGCCGGTCCGCCTCCGTGGCCCGCTGCAACTCGTCGGCCTGATCGGCCTGGTCACCCGGCTCGCCGGCGTCGCCGAGCGTGGCGGTCACCCGGTCCCGCTCGGCGCGCAGCTCGGACAGTTCACGGTGCAGCGCCGCGCGGGCGGTCTCGCTGAGGGGCTCGGGTCCAGCGGTCATGACGGCTCCCGTCGTGCGGTGGCAGGGACGAAGAACGACGCCTCCATTCCGACATCACCGCGAAATCGCGTCAAATCGCACGGAGCGCCGGTGCGAGCCCGGAGGCCCGGAAAAACCGGCGGCGCCCGCCGCGCGCGGGGCGTCGGCGCGCCCGCGATGATCACTCACTCCTCACGCCGATGGGGGCCTCACCACACACGGCGCGCACTGATGGACACGCCCGTGCGGGAGCACCCCCGCCGAAGGCCCCTTCCCCGGGGGCGCCGGTGTCGCCGCCCTCTCCAACGCCCCGGATCCGGGATCCTGGATCCGATATCCATGATCCGGGATTCTGGATCCGGCATTTCGGATCCAACATCCAGGCTCCACCATCCCGGATCCACCATCCAGGATCCAAGACCTCGGATCCTGGATGCCGGATCCGTCTTTCCGACGAGCAGGGTCCCGTCCGCCCCGCCGCGCGTAGCCTGAACCCATGAGGCAGGACGCCGACCCCGGGCTCTTCGGGCCCCGCTCCGTGACCTGGCAGCTGCACGGCGATCCGGTGATGTGGATCGCCGGGGTGCGGGCCCTGTACCTCCAGGCCCTGCACCCCGTCGCCGTACGCGGAGTCATGATCAACAGCAGCTTCCGGGAGGACCCCTGGGGGCGGCTCATGCGGACGGCGAGCTTCGTGGGAACGCTCAGCTACGGGACGACGGAGGCCGCCGAGGCGGCGGGCGCCCGGGTGCGGAAGATCCACCGGCTGCTCGGGGTGGACGACCCCGCGCTGCTGCTCTGGGTGCACTGCGCCGAGATCGACTCGTACGTCTCCGTCGCCCGCCGCTCCGGACTGCCGCTGACCGGGAGGACGGCCGACCGGTACGTGGACGAACAGCGCACCTCCGCGCGGCTCGTGGGGCTCGACCCCGCGACCGTGCCCGCCACGGTGGCCGGGCTCGCCGGGTACTTCGACTCCGTGCGCGGCGAACTCGCCGCGGGCGAGGACGCGCGCGCCGTGCTCGACTTCCTGCGCAGGCCGCCGGTCCCGCCGGCGCTGCTCGCCGGGCGGGCGCTCGTCTGGCGGCGGATCAGCTCGCTCGCGTACGACACCCTGCCGGAGTGGGCCCACGCCCTCTACGGCCGGCCCGTACCGCCCGCCGCCACCGTCACCCGGCGCCTCACCGCCACCGCCGGCCTGCTGCGCCGCGTCCCCGCCGGGCTCCGCTGGCGGCTCCCGCCCCGGCACATCCTCCGCGCCATGGACCGCCTCGGCCCGGACACCCGACCCGACCCGTACACACTGTCCGACCGGGCGGCCATACTGGACGGGCCGGAGAGCGTGCACGAAGACGACGGGGGCGACGGCACACGATGGGGGACATCAGACTGATCCAGGGGCGCTACCGCCTGCACGAGGTCATCGGCCGCGGCGGCATGGGCGAGGTGTGGCGCGCCACCGACGAGGCGCTGGGCCGGGGGGTCGCGGTCAAGTGCCTCAAGCCGCTCGGCCCGCACCAGGACGCGGGCGTGCAGACCGTGGTCCGGGAGCGGTTCCGCCGCGAGGCCAGGGTCGCGGCGGCGCTCCAGCACCGGGGCATCACCGTCGTCCACGACTTCGGCGAGTACGAGGGCGTGCTCTTCCTCGTCATGGAGCTCCTGGAGGGCCAGAACCTCAGCCAGCTCCTCGCCGCCAACGCCAGGAACCCGCTGCCGGTCCACGAGGTCGTCGACATCGCCGACCAGGTCGCCGACGCCCTGGAGTACACCCACCGCATGGGGATCGTGCACCGCGACCTCAAGCCCGCCAACATCATGCGGCTGCGCGACGGCACCGTGAAGATCTGCGACTTCGGGATAGCGCGCCTCGGCGCCGACATGGGGTTCACCTCACGTCTCACCGGCACCGGCATCGCCATGGGCACCCCCCACTACATGTCCCCGGAGCAGATCGGCGGCGGCGACATCGACCACCGCAGCGACCTGTACTCGCTCGGCTGCGTCCTGTACGAACTCGCCACCGGTGCCCCGCCGTTCGACCTCGACGACTCCTGGGCCGTGCTCGTCGGCCACCGGGACACCGTGCCGCGTCCGCCGCGCGCCCACCGCTCCGAGCTGCCCGACTACTTCGACCGGCTCGTCGTCGACCTGCTCGCCAAGGTGCCCGACCAGCGTCCGCGGGACGCCTCCGACCTGCGCCGCCGCATCGTGGACGGCCGCACGATCGGCGGCGGGACGCACCACCCGCCGCCGCTCCCGCCCGGCCCGCCACACCCCGCCGACGGAACCGGCACCCTCCCCGCCCCGGAACCGGACGGCACGCCCGCGTGGGCCCGGGGCGTCACCGGCGGGCCCCGCCCCGCCGCGCCCGGCACGCCCCGCGCCGCCGGCCACGACCCGGCCGCGGG
>NZ_JBEZUZ010000145.1:0-11254 GCF_040636735.1 Streptomyces sp. NPDC035033
GAGCGCGCTCCCGGGCCACCGCCCCTTCCGTTCTCCCCGCGGCCGCGGCCGCGGCGCTACCGCCTCGGCACGGCCTCGCCGCTCGCCGCGTCCACCACCGGCCGGTCGCCCAGCGGCGCCGCCAGCGTCACCTTCACGGTGATCTCCTTGGCGACCAGGACGCAGGCCCGGCCCTCCTTCATCCTCTCGTCGATCCGCACCCGCACCTGGCGCGGGTCCTCGGCGGCGTGCGCCGTGTAGGTGCTGCACACCCCGCCCCAGAAGGTCACCGCCAGCGTCCGCCCGTCGGCCTCCAGCGCGTACGAGTCGATCCGCCGCACCGGCGCCGTGCCCTGGTCCGGCGTCTCCGGGGCGGGCTCGGGGGACGGCGTCGCGGACGGCACCAGGTACTCCGGCGCCACCGCCGTCGAGGTCACCGTGTACGGCGCCGCGTCGGCCGGATCCGCCGTGAACAGCCACGCCGGCACGAGCACCCGCCCGTCCGCCGTGTCCGTGGCGGCCAGGCCGAGCGCCGCACCCGTCACCGGCACCTCGCGCGGCGGGACCGTGTCGACGACCGTCTGGCAGGGCGCGTCCTTCCCGGACCCGCCGCCGGGCTCGCCGGGCGCCTGCGGCTCCCCGGCCGGCGGGTCGGTGGCGCAGCCGCCGATCCCGATCGGGCCCGTGCCCCTCGACTCCTCGTTCAGCCGCGCGAGCGCCCGCTCGGCCGGCACCACCGGGTACGTCTCGCCCCGCGCCGGCTCCTTCAGCGTCCCGCTGCCCGCGACCGGCCGCCCGTCCGGGCCGATGTGCAGCCCCGTCGACCAGCCGTAGGTGGGCAGCCCGCCGATCACCGGATCGGCGTTCACCACCCGCACCGAGCCGTTCATGACCTGCGTCGCCGACACCTTGGCGTCGTCCTGGCCCAGCGCCTTCAGCACCGGCGCGGCCGCCGCCCTCGCCGCCGCCTCGCTCACCGGCGAACCCCCGGCCGGCGGCTTCGCCTCGCCCGGCGGCGGACACTCCCGGCCCTTCAGGCAGGTGTCGCCCACCGGGCCGCCGTCGTACCAGGAGTACGTCCAGTTCCCCGGCGCCTGCCGGGTCACGTCGAGCCGCGGCCCCCGGCCGTCCTTCTCGGGCCGGATCGTCCACACGTCCCCGACCAGCGCCGGCCGGCCCCGCACGCCGAGAACCCCGGCCAGCCTGGTCACCTCCTCCGAGGTGACCAGGCCCTCCGGCCGGTGGACCGCGGCCGACGAAGGCCCTTGGGGGAGTGGGCCCTCGGCTCTGTAGACCGTCCCGCCCGGGCCGCCGCCCGGGTCCGGTTCGCCCGGCGCGATCCCCGCGCCCGGGCCCGTACCGCCGCTCGCGCCCCCCAGCCGCAGGGGCGGCGGCGCGGGGGTGCCCGCGGCCCGGGACTCCGTCCCGCTCCGGTCGCCGTCCCCGTCGTCACCGGAGGCGGTCAGATACAGCCCGCCGCCCCCGGCCAGCAGCACACCCGCCGCCACCGTGGCGACGAGCGCGGTCCGCCGCCCGCGTCCGCTCTCCGTACCGCTCACCGCAACGCTCCCTCGTGTCGATCGGACACCGGTGGGACGGGGCGGGGGCGCGACCGGTTCCGTCCCGTCAGCCGCCGTACTCGGCGGTGGCGGCGATCAGCCGTGCCGAGGCGGCCGGGACGACCACCCCGAGGATCGAGGAGGGGGAGACCGGAGCGGGCGCGGGATCGGCCGGCGCCACCCAGTGCGGGGCCATCCGGGCACCGGCCCCGCACAGCTCGGCCAGGCTCAGCTCGGACTCGTCTCGCTCCGCGGGAGCGGGGTACGTGGTCATGGCCGCACCGTATGCACCACCCGCCCCCGGAGAAAAGCCCTACTCTGGGGTAGTTTCCGCTGTTCGGCAGCGGGCCCGGCACCGGATACCGTGGAGAGTCATCACCCTTCACCCGCAGGAGCGCCCAGCCGTGCGTATCGCAGTCACCGGCTCCATCGCCACCGACCACCTCATGACCTTCCCCGGCCGGTTCGCCGACCAGCTCGTGGCCGACCAGCTCCACACGGTGTCCCTCTCCTTCCTCGTGGACAACCTCGACGTCCGCCGCGGCGGCGTCGGCCCCAACATCTGCTTCGGCATGGGCCAGCTCGGCGGCAACCCGATCCTCGTCGGCGCGGCCGGCTACGACTTCGACGAGTACCGCGCCTGGCTCGACCGGCACGGCGTCGACACCGGCTCGGTCCGCATCTCCGAGGTCCTGCACACCGCGCGCTTCGTCTGCACCACGGACAAGGACCACAACCAGATCGGCTCCTTCTACACCGGCGCCATGAGCGAGGCCCGCCTCATCGAGCTCAAGGCCGTCGCCGACCGCGTGGGCGGGCTCGACCTCGTCCTCATCGGCGCCGACGACCCCGAGGCGATGCTCCGCCACACCGAGGAGTGCAAGGCCCGCGCGATCCCCTTCGCGGCCGACTTCTCGCAGCAGATCGCCCGCATGGACGGCGAGGAGATCCGTCTCCTCCTCGACGGCGCGACCTACCTCTTCTCCAACGAGTACGAGAAGGGCCTCATCGAGTCGAAGACCGGCTGGACCGACGAGGAGATCCTGTCCCGCGTCGGCCACCGCGTCACCACGCTCGGCTCGCGCGGCGTGCGCATCGAGCGCGCGGGCGAGCCGGCGATCGAGGTCGCCTGCCCCGAGGAGGAGGCCAAGGTCGACCCCACCGGCGTCGGCGACGCCTTCCGCGCGGGCTTCCTCACGGGCCTCTCCTGGGGCGTGAGCCTGGAGCGCGCGGCGCAGGTCGGCTGCATGCTGGCGACGCTGGTCATCGAGACGCTGGGCACGCAGGAGTACACGCTGCGGCGCGCCAACTTCATGGAGCGCTTCACCAAGGCGTACGGCGAGGAAGCCGCCACCGAAGTCCACACCCACCTCTCCTGACCCACCCCCGTCCCTGTGGGCTGCGCCCACCGTCCCCCCGTGCGGGCTGCGCCCGCCGTCGCTGTGGGCAATCGTCCCGCTGGGGGTCCCCCCTGGACGAAGTCCTTGGGGGAGGGACGGGTGGGCACAGGGACGGCGCCCCGTGCCGGGCCTAGGCTTTCCGGGCCTGAACCCGCACCCGGTGTACGGCGCCGTACGGGTGCGGGTTCAGGCGCATGTGCGGAGGCACCCGCAAGGGTGCCGTTCCGTTGTGCCCACCCGTTCCGCCCCTTGCGGAACGCCTGCCCACAACGGAGCGTCGGGCGCGGGCCGCAGCGAAACGGGCGGCGCGGGCCGTGGTGGGGCCCGGTGGGGCGAGGGGGCGGGGGTTACGAGGTGCGGCGGATGACGTAGGCGCGACCGCCCCGGGGCGACGGGGCCTCCCCGACGTACTCCTGCCCCCGCATCTCGCACCACGCCGGAATGTCGAGCCGCGCCGCCTCGTCGTCCGCCAGCACCGTCACCGTCCCCCCCACCGGCACCGCCCCGATCACCTTCGCCAGCTCGATCACCGGGATCGGGCACCGCTTCCCGAGCGCGTCCACCACCGTCTCCCCGCCCGCCGCGGCCCCCGTCCCCGTCCCCGCCGCCCCGTCCGCGCCCAGCCGGTCCCGCACCCGCGCGACGACGCCCGGCAGGACCTCCAGGAACCGGTCCACGTCCGCCTCCTCCGTACCGGCCGGCAGCGAGACCCGGACGTTCCCCTCGCTCAGCACCCCCATCGCGCGCAGCACATGGCTGGGCGTCAGCGTGGAGCTCGTGCACGACGAACCGGACGAAACGGAGAAACCCTCCCGGTCCAGCTCCGAGAGCAGCGTCTCCCCGTCGACGTACAGACAGGAGAAGGTGACGAGGTGGGGGAGGCGCCGCACCGGGTCGCCCACCACCTCCACGTCCGGCACCAGCTCCGGCACCCGCGCCCGGATCCGGTCCACCAGGGCCCGCAGCCGGGCGCCCTCCGCCTCGGCGCCGGCCCGCACCGCCCGCAGCGAGGCCGCCGCCGCGACGATCGCCGGCAGGTTCTCGAAGCCGGGCGCGCGGCCCGACTCCCGCTCGTCGGACGGCCCTTGCGGGGCGAACCGGACGCCCTTGCGCACCGCGAGGAGCCCCACCCCGGCCGGACCGCCCCACTTGTGCGCGCTCGCCGTCAGCAGCGACCAGCCCTCCGGCACAGGCCCCCAGCCCAGCGACTGGGCCGCGTCCACGAGGAGCAGCACGCCGGCCGCCCGGCACGCCTCCGCCACCTCGGCCACCGGCTGCTCCGTGCCCACCTCGTGGTTGGCCGACTGGAGGCAGGCCAGGGCCACCCCCTCGCCCAGCTCCGCCGCGAAGGCCGCCGGGTCCACCGCGCCGGTCCGGCCGACCGGAACCTCCGTCACCGTCCCGCCGGCCGCCGCGTGCGCCTCGCCCGCGTGCAGCACCGAGGAGTGCTCGACGGCGGAGACCACGAGCCGTCCGCCGGCCCGGCGGCGCCCCGCGAGCGCCCCCGACACGCCCGAGTGGACCGCGCGCGTCCCCGAAGGGGTGAAGACGAGTTCGTCCGGCCGGCAGCCCACCGCCTCCGCCGCGGCCTCCCGCGCCGCGTCGAGCAGCAGCCGGGCCCGCCGCCCCTCCCGGTAGAGACGGGCCGGATCGGCCCACCCCTCGTCCAGGGCGGCGAGCAGCGCCTGACGGGCGACGGGGTGCAGGGGAGCGGCGGACGCGGCGTCGAAGTACGGCATCCGCCCACGGTAGAGCCTGGGGCCGGGCCCCTCCGCCGCGGCCCGCGGGCGGCGCGGGCGGACCGCGCGGCGCGCACCGGCCGCCCGGGGTGAGCGCCCGTCAGGAGCGCCCGGCGGCGGGCCGCCAGATCCCCGGACGGGCGCTTCCGCCCCCTCTCCGGAACCCTTCGGTCCACCCCTTCGGGGACTCGGACGGCGCGTTGGGCACCCTCCCCGCGCGACCCCAAATAGCGTCCAGTAGGGTTTGGTCCGCATAAACATCCAAACCCCTGCCCGCGGCCGGGGCGGCGACCGACCAGCGAGACGGACGGCCGTGGCCGACCAAACGCGGGCCGAGACTCTCGGGAAGGCGCTACGTGAGTCCCAACGGCTCCGACCGCTCGTCGCGGCGCCCGATGCGGCGGAAGCTGCCGCAGGTGCTGACTGCGGGCCTGATCCTGGCGACAGCCACCGGCTGCTCGTACAACTGGGAAGACTTCCCTCGCCTTGGCATGCCCACCCCCGTCACGGAAGAGGCGCCTCGGATCCTCTCCCTGTGGCAGGGCTCCTGGGCCGCCGCGCTCCTCACCGGCATCCTGGTGTGGGGCCTCATCCTGTGGGCGGTCATCTTCCACCGGCGCAGCCGGACCAAGGTCGAGGTACCTCCGCAGACCCGCTACAACATGCCCATCGAGGCGCTGTACACGGTCACCCCGCTCATCATCGTCTCGGTGCTCTTCTACTTCACCGCGCGCGACGAGTCGAAGCTCCTTGCCCTCTCGGACAAGCCGGCCCACACCATCAACGTGGTCGGCTACCAGTGGAGCTGGGGCTTCAACTACATCGAGAACGTGCCCGGCGTCGAGGGCGACGCGAAGACGGACAAGAACCTCGCGTCCATTCCGGACAAGTACATCAAGGACTTCCCGGAGAACGCGGGCGGCGTCAACGTGGCCGGCATCCCCGGCGACCGGAACCCGCAGACCGGCAACCCGGGCCCGACCCTGTGGCTGCCGAAGGGCGAGAAGGTCCGCTTCGTCCTCACCTCGCGCGACGTCATCCACTCCTTCTGGGTGGTTCCGTTCCTCTTCAAGCAGGACGTCATCCCGGGTCACACCAACGTCTTCGAGGTCACCCCGACCCAGGAGGGCACCTTCCTCGGCAAGTGCGCCGAGCTGTGCGGTGTCGACCACTCCCGGATGCTCTTCAACGTCAAGGTGGTCTCCCCGGAGCGCTACCAGGCGCACCTGAAGGAGCTGGCTGAGAAGGGCCAGACCGGCTACATCCCGTCCGGCATCGAGCAGACGGACCCGGCCAGGAACGCGGAGAAGAACCAACTGTGAGCATCCCCAACGAAACCAAGGGTGCCGCGGCTGAGGACTCGTACGAGAACGAGCTGCCCGTCCGCCGCAAGCAGCCCGGCAATGTGGTGGTGAAGTGGCTGACCACCACCGACCACAAGACCATCGGTACGCTGTACCTGGTCACCTCGTTCGTGTTCTTCATCATCGGCGGCCTGATGGCGCTCTTCATGCGCGCCGAGCTGGCCCGTCCGGGCACGCAGATCATGTCGAACGAGCAGTTCAACCAGGCGTTCACGATGCACGGCACGATCATGCTGCTGATGTTCGCGACGCCGCTGTTCGCCGGTTTCGCCAACTGGATCATGCCGCTGCAGATCGGCGCGCCCGACGTGGCGTTCCCGCGGCTGAACATGTTCGCGTACTGGCTGTACCTCTTCGGCTCGATCATCGCGGTGGCCGGCTTCCTCACCCCGCAGGGTGCGGCCGACTTCGGCTGGTTCGCCTACTCCCCGCTGTCGGACGCCGTCCGCTCGCCGGGTGTCGGCGCCGACATGTGGATCATGGGTCTGGCCTTCTCCGGCTTCGGCACGATCCTCGGCTCGGTCAACTTCATCACCACGATCATCTGCATGCGCGCCCCGGGCATGACGATGTTCCGCATGCCGATCTTCACCTGGAACGTGCTGCTGACCGGTGTCCTGGTCCTGCTCGCCTTCCCGGTCCTGGCGGCGGCGCTCTTCGCCCTCGAGGCGGACCGCAAGTTCGGTGCCCACGTCTTCGACGCGGCCAACGGCGGCGCTCTGCTCTGGCAGCACCTCTTCTGGTTCTTCGGCCATCCAGAGGTGTACATCATCGCCCTGCCGTTCTTCGGCATCATCTCCGAGGTCATCCCGGTCTTCAGCCGCAAGCCGATGTTCGGCTACATCGGTCTGGTGGCCGCGACCATCGCGATCGCCGGTCTGTCCGTGACCGTGTGGGCGCACCACATGTACGTCACCGGTGGCGTGCTCCTCCCGTTCTTCTCCTTCATGACGTTCCTCATCGCCGTACCGACCGGCGTGAAGTTCTTCAACTGGATCGGAACGATGTGGAAGGGCTCGCTGTCCTTCGAGACCCCGATGCTCTGGGCCGTCGGCTTCCTGATCACCTTCACCTTCGGTGGTCTGACCGGCGTCATCCTGGCCTCGCCCCCGATGGACTTCCACGTCTCCGACTCGTACTTCGTCGTGGCGCACTTCCACTACGTCATCTTCGGCACCGTCGTCTTCGCGATGTTCTCCGGCTTCCACTTCTGGTGGCCGAAGTTCACCGGCAAGATGCTCGACGAGCGCCTCGGCAAGATCACGTTCTGGACGCTGTTCGTGGGCTTCCACGGCACCTTCCTGGTGCAGCACTGGCTCGGTGCCGAGGGCATGCCGCGTCGTTACGCGGACTACCTGGACGCCGACGGCTTCACCGCCCTGAACACGATCTCGACGATCTCGTCCTTCCTCCTCGGCCTGTCGATGCTGCCGTTCTTCTACAACGTGTGGAAGACCGCCAAGTACGGCAAGAAGATCGAGGTCGACGACCCCTGGGGCTACGGCCGTTCGCTCGAGTGGGCGACCTCCTGCCCGCCGCCGCGGCACAACTTCCTCACCCTGCCGCGGATCCGTTCCGAATCCCCGGCGTTCGACCTGCACCACCCTGAGATCGCGGCTGTCGACCAGCTGGAGAACAAGCCGCACGAGGCCGCGGCCCTCACGGGCAGCAAGGAGGCCGGCAAGTGAAGATCCAGGGCAAGATGTTCATCTGGCTGAGCGTCTTCATCCTTGCCATGGCGATCCTGTACGGCGTCTGGTCCAAGGAGCCGGTCGGCACGACGGCGCTCTTCCTGGCCTTCGGCCTGGCCATCATGATCGGCTACTACCTGGCCTTCACGGCCAAGCGGGTCGACGCGATGGCGCAGGACGACAAGGAGGCCGACGTCGCGGACGAGGCCGGCGAGGTGGGCTTCTTCGCCCCCCACAGCTGGCAGCCGCTCTCGCTGGCCATCGGTGGCGCGCTCGCCTTCCTGTCCATCGCGATGGGCTGGTGGATCATGTACTTCTCCGCGCCGCTGATCCTCGTCGGCATCTGGGGCTGGGTCTTCGAGTTCTACCGCGGTGAGAACCAGAACCAGTAACACCCCGCAACACCCCGAGGGGCCCGGTCACTTCGTACGCGAAGCGGCCGGGCCCCTCTTTTGCCGCGCTCGGCGCGCCCGCGCGCGGAACTGTCCTTAGCGTGAGGTCATGAACGACACGCCGCGCATTCGGACTGTTCTGAGCTGCACGCTCCTGGCCCTCACCGTCACCGCGGGCGCGACGGCGTGCGCGGGCCCGGACGCGCATCCGCTGTCGGCGAGTCCCTACGACGCGGCCGACCAGATCGCCTTCGCGGCCGCCGACGGGACCAGGCTGGACCCCGAGAAACCGCTGGAGATCACCGCCAAGGGCGACGAGGGGCGGATCGCCGACGTCACCGCCACCGACGCGGCCGGCCGCCACCTGGCGGGCGAACTCACCGCCGACGGCCGCACCTGGCGCTCCACGGCCTCGCTGGCCGCCGGGACCCGTTACACCGTCAGGGTGGCCACGGAGGACGCGGACGGGGCCCCTGGGGCCCGTACGTACACCTTCGAGACGGCTCCGGCCAAAAGGGCCCTGACCGTCACCTTCGGACCGGAGGCGGGCACGTACGGCGTCGGGCAGCCGATCACCGCCGACCTCAGCCTCCCCGTCAAGGACCGGGCCGCGCGCGCCGTCGTCGAGCGGGCCCTCAAGGTCCGCTCCACGCCCGCCGTCGAGGGCTCCTGGTACTGGGTGGACGACAAGAAGCTGCACTTCCGGCCCAAGGAGTACTGGCCGGCCGGCGCGCTCGTCTCGGTCACCGGCAACCTCGACGGCCTCCGCGTCGGCGACAAGCTCTACGGCGGCCCGTCCGAGCCGCTCCGGCTGAAGATCGGCGACCGGATCGAGGCCATCGCCGACGCCGGGACCCACCACATGACCGTGAAGCGCAACGGAGAAGTGATCAAAACCATTCCGGTGACCACCGGGAAACCGGGCTTCTCCACCCGGAACGGGATCAAAGTGGTGCTCGGCAAGGAGTACAACGTCCGGATGCGCGGCACCAGCATCGGCATCTCCGAGGGCAGCTCGGAGTCGTACGACCTGTCGGTGTACTACGCCACCCGGGTCACCTGGAGCGGCGAGTACGTGCACGCCGCCCCCTGGTCCGTCGGCTCCCAGGGCGTCGCCAACGTCAGCCACGGCTGCGTGGGCATGTCCACCGGCAACGCGGCCTGGTTCTACGAGACCGTCCGCCCCGGCGACATCGTCAAGACCGTCAACAGCTACGGCGACATGATGGACACCTTCGGCAACGGCTTCGGCGACTGGAACCTGTCCTGGGACAAGTGGCGCCGGGGCAGCGCCCTGGTCGCCGAGAAGGGCGACCCCACGGCCACCCACGACGCCAAGGCCCGCCTCCGGCCCCTGCCGCTCTAGGACCCCCCGCCGGCGGGGCTACGCGTCGATCGACAGGCGCGAGCGGAGCAGCCCCGCCAGCGACGCCGCGAACTCGACCGGTTCCACCGGAAGGGTGACCGCGGCGTCCGCGCGGCTCCAGGTGGCCAGCCAGGCGTCCTGCGGGCGGCCGATCAGCAGCAGCACCGGCGGGCAGTGGAAGACCTCGTCCTTGATCTGCCGGCAGACGCCCATGCCGCCCGCCGGGACGGCCTCGCCGTCGAGAACGCAGACGTCGATCCCGCCCTCGTCCAGCCGCTTCAGCACGGCCGGGAGCGTCGCGCACTCCACGAACTCCACCGGGGGCACGTCGGCCGCGGGCCGCCGCCCGGCGGCGAGCCGGACCTGCTCCCGGGTGTTCGCGTCGTCGCTGTAGACCAGGACCGTGGCACTCGACTGCATCGTTCCTCCGTCCGGAAGGCGGGCCGGTCGTCCTCGACCGATGCGCGGGATGCTACTCCGCTCCACACCCCGTCAACACCCGTTCAACACCTGTTCGAAGGGTGCCCGGCGGCCCTCGCGATGGGCCGTTCGGGCCCGACACACCCCTCTGACACTCCGAACGGCACCCCCCGGAGTGAGGGCGGGATAAGCGACCGACATAATGTCGGTCGTGGCGACAGTAACGACAGTAGAAACCGGGCACGCGCACCCGTCGGTCAATCGACCGAACCTCACCAGCGTCGGAACCATCATCTGGCTGAGTTCCGAGCTGATGTTCTTCGCGGCCCTCTTCGCGATGTACTTCACCCTGCGATCGGTGACCGGTCCCGAGTTCTGGGCGGAAAAGGCCTCGGCCCTGAACTTCCCCTTCTCGGCGACCAACACCACGATCCTGGTGCTCTCCTCCCTGACCTGCCAGCTCGGCGTCTTCGCCGCCGAGCGGGGCGACGTGAAGAAGCTCCGGACGTGGTTCATCATCACGTTCGTGATGGGTGCGATCTTCATCGGCGGCCAGGTCCTGGAGTACACCGAGCTGGTCAAGCACGAGGGCCTCTCGCTCTCGTCGGACCCGTACGGCACGGTGTTCTACCTGACCACCGGCTTCCACGGCCTGCACGTGACGGGCGGTCTCATCGCCTTCCTGCTGGTCCTCGGCCGGACCTACGCCGCCAAGAGGTTCACTCACGAGCAGGCAACCGCCGCCATCGTCGTGTCCTACTACTGGCACTTCGTCGATGTCGTCTGGATCGGCCTCTTCGCCACGATCTACATGATCAAGTAGTCGGTCACCGCCCGACGCGGCGGACCGACATCCAGCAAGCATCGACGCAGAAGATCCTGACACCGGGGTAATCCGTGAAAAAGCTCTCCGCACGACGACGCCATCCGCTGGCGGCGGTCGTCGTCCTACTTCTCGCGCTGGCGGCCACGGGGGGGCTGTACGCCGCGTTCGCGCCCGCGGGCACGGCGAAGGCCGATGAAACCGCCCAGTCCCTCGCCATCGAGGAGGGCAAGAAGCTCTACTCCGTCGGCTGCGCCAGCTGCCACGGAACCGGCGGTCAGGGCACCACTGACGGCCCGTCCCTGGTCGGCGTCGGCTCCGCGGCCGTCGACTTCCAGGTCGGCACCGGCCGTATGCCGGCGCAGCAGCCGGGTGCCCAGGTCCCGAGGAAGAAGGTCATCTACACGCAGGCTGAGATCGACCAGCTCGCGGCGTACGTCGCCTCCCTCGGTGCCGGCCCGATCACGCCGAAGGAAGGCCAGTACAACCCCGCGGGCGCCGACATCGCCAAGGGTGGCGAG
>NZ_JBEZUZ010000146.1:0-11228 GCF_040636735.1 Streptomyces sp. NPDC035033
CTTGGCGGGGTGGGGGGTGACCCGCCCGGGCACGGAGCCGGGCGGGTGGGGGGCGGGACGGGCGCGGGCCGTCAGGCCCGGGTGCCGGCGGCCCGGAAGCGCGGCGAGTAGCCGACGATCCGGCGGGCGCTGAGCGGCGGTTCGGCCGGGTGGGCGGCGGTGGTCCAGCGGCCCAGGCACATCTCGGCGGTGATGCCGGGGCCGAAGCCGGCGAGGATGCCGCGGGCGCCCTCCGGCTGCCCGCCCTCCTCGAAGAGCCGCCGGACCGCGTCGAGGACGACGGCGCTGGCGATGTTCCCGTACTCCGTGAGGGTGGCCCGGCTGAACCGGAAGGCCTCCGGCGGGACTTCGAGGAAGAGGCTGAGGTCGTCCAGGATCCGCGGCCCGCCGGCGTGGATGATGTAGAAGTCGAGGTTCCCGGCGTCCCAGCCGTGCGCGCCGGCGATCTCGCGGAGGGCGGGGGCCAGCGGCTCCATCGTGGTGGGCACCCGCTTGTCGAGCAGGAAGTGGAAGCCGGTGGCGCGGACGCTGTAGGCGATCCAGTCCTCGGTGTCGGGCACCAGGTGGGAGTTGTTGCGCTCCAGGGAGATGCCGCTGCCGCCCCGGCCGCGGACCACGGCGGCGGCGACGGCGTCGCCGAAGAGGCCGTTGGAGAGCAGCGAGCCGACGCCGAGGTCGGTCGGCTGGTAGCAGAGCGAGCAGAACTCGCAGGCCACGATGAGGACGTTGGCGTCCGGGTAGGCGGTGCAGAAGTCGTGCGCCCGGTTGATCGCGGCCCCGCCGGCGGCGCAGCCGAGCTGGGCGACGGGCAGCTGCCGGGTGTGGCTGGGGAAGCCCATGGTGTTGATCATCCAGGCGGTGAGCGAGGGCATCATGAAGCCCGTGCACGACACGTAGACGATCATGTCGATGTCCGCGGGGCGCAGGCCCGCGTTGCCCAGGGCCTCCTCGACGACGGCGGGCACCCGGGCCTTGGCCTCGGCCTCGTACAGCTCGTTGCGTTCCTGGAAGCCCGGATGCGCCAGGGTCTTCTCGATGGGCTGCACGATGTGCCGCTTGGCGACACCGGTGTTGCCGATCAGCCGCAGCGCCAGGGGGAGTTGGGGATGGTCGGCGTGGCGGGAACGGGCGAGGTCGAGCGTCTCCTCCATCGTGATCACGTGCTCCGGCACGGCCACCGCGGGTTTGCACAAGGTCACCACGGCACTCGCTCCTTCTTCTCGATCGGCGAACTGCGGCCCACACTCACCCCGTGATCCCGAGCCCGCAACCGCGAGCGCGTCCGATCGGTCACGGAGGGTGATGACCGGGGCGGTGCGGGGCTCGGCCGTACGAGGGGCTGTGCGGCGTCCGGCGTGTCGCGTCCGCCCGTCGCCGGGAAGAGCCACCGCATGACCTCCGAACCGCTGACGTCCGGACCTCCCCCGTCCGGCTCCGCCCCGGCGGGCTGCCCCGCCGGCCGGCCCGCTCCCCCGGTCCGCGACTGGGCCGTCGACGACCTGCCCGCCCTCGACTTCGACCCGCTCCTGTCCGAGCTGCTCGCGAAGGAGCCGGTCGCCCGGATCCGGCTGCCGTTCGCCGCCGAGAACGAGGCGTGGCTGGTCACCCGGTACGCCGACGTACGGTCCGTCACCTCCGATCCCAGGTTCAGCCGGACGGCCCTGCTCGACCGGCAGGTCACCACGATGACCGGCCACATGGTGGCCTCGAAGGCGGCCCTGAACTACGCCGACCCGCCGTACCACACCCGGCTGCGCAAGGCGGTGACCAAGACCTTCACCGGCCGCGGCACCCAGCGGCTGCGGCCCCTGGCGCAGGCGTCCTGCGACCGGCTCCTCGACGCCATGGAGGAGGCCGGGCGGCCCGCCGACCTGATGAAGCACCTGCACGGGCCGCTGCCGATGGCGGTCGTCTGCGACCTGCTGGGGATCCCCGACGGGGACCGGGCCGAGCTGGCCTCCTGGCCGGACCTGATCCTCTCCTCGGGCCCCGGCCCGGAGGGCAGCCGCGCCGCCAAGGCGCAGATCCACGGCTACGTCACCCGGCTGCTGGAGGACCGCCGCCGGGAGCCGCGGGAGGACCTGGCCGGGGAGCTCGCCGAGTCGCTCGCGGAGGGCCGGATCAGCTCCGACGAGGCGGTCTCGCTCGCCATGGCGATCCTGATCAGCGGCGCCCACGCGGTCCGCAACAACAGCGCCAACATGGTCTACGTGCTGCTCACCCGTCCGGACCTGCTCGCCCGGCTGCGGGCCGAGCCGGAGCTGCTGCCGCAGGCCGTGGACGAGCTGCTGCGGTGGATCCCGCACCGCAACGGCGTCGGGCTGCCCCGGATCGCGACCGAGGACGTCGAGGTCGGCGGGGTGCTGATCCGGGCGGGCGAGGCGGTGTACGCCTCCTACCTGGCGGCCAACCGGGACCCGGAGGTCTTCGCCGACCCGGACGCCCTCGACTTCGACCGCACCGGCACCGGGCACGTCTCCTTCGGCCACGGACCGCACCACTGCATGGGCGCGATGCTGACCCGGATGGAGTCCGAGGTGATGCTCTCCACGCTCCTGGCCCGCTACCCGGAGCTGCGGCTCGCGGGCCGTCCCGAGGACGTGCCCTTCCAGTCCCGGGGCCTGATCCGGGGCCCGCGGGAGCTGTACGTCACCTGGTGACGGGTCACTCCCCCGCGGCGGCGTCGTACTCGGCGGTCAGGGCACGGCACTTCTCGACGTCGGCGGCCATGGCCGCCAGCAGGTCGTCGAGGGTGTCGAACTTGAGCATGCCGCGCACGTAGGCGAGGAAGTCGACGGTGACGTGGAGACCGTACAGGTCGAGGCCCTCGCGGTCGATCGCGTACGCCTCCACCGTCCGCTCGGTGCCGTCGAACTGCGGGTTGGTGCCGACGGAGATCGCCGCCGGCATCCGCTCGCCGTCCGCCGTCAGCCAGCCGGCGTAGACGCCGTCGGCGGGGATCGCGGTGTGCGGCAGGGTCTCCACGTTGGCCGTGGGGAAGCCCAGTTCGCGGCCGCGCTGCGCGCCGCGCACGACGATGCCCTCGACGCGGTGCGGGCGGCCGAGGATCTCGGCGGCGCCGGCCACGTCGCCCTCGGCGACCAGCCGGCGGGTGAGGGTGGAGGAGAAGGGCTGCCCGCCGCCGGCCGCGCCGCTGACGTACAGGTCGATCACCTCGACGTCGTAGTCGTAGGTGGCGCCCAGCTCGGTGAGGTACTCCACGGTGCCCGCGGCCCGGTGGCCGAAGCGGAAGTTGGGGCCCTCGATGACGGTCCGGGCGTGCAGCTTGTCGACGAGCACCTTGACGATGAAGTCGGCCGGCGACAGCTGCGAGAACTCGGCGGTGAACGGCAGCACCAGGACCGCGTCCACGCCCAGGTCGGCCATCAGCTCGGCGCGCCGGTGGTGCGGGGCGAGCAGCGGCGGGTGGCTGCCGGGGCGCACCACCTCGGAGGGGTGCGGGTCGAAGGTCACCACGACGGCGGGGACGCCCAGTTCCCGGGCGCGCTCGACGGCCCGTCCGATGATCAGCTGGTGTCCGCGGTGCACCCCGTCGTAGGAGCCGATGGTGACGACGCTGCGCCCCCAGTCCTGGGGGATGTCCTCCAAGCCACGCCAGCGCTGCACTGTGACCGCTCCTCGTCCGCCTGTTCGCCCTGTACGCCCATTACGCAGGTCTAAGACTGCCATGCCCGGGCCCGTCGGTCCGCATCGGCATGGGCATGTCCGGGTCCGCGCGGCGCGGGCACGGTCTCGGCGAGCAGGGCGGCGAAGGCCGGGTGGTCGGCGGCGAGCGCGGCGAGCAGCCGGTCGCGGTGGGCCGCGCCGCCCGGCTCGCGGGCGTGGAGGGCGGCGGTCCGGTCCAGCAGGGCGCGGGTGCGCCCGGCCGGACGGCGGACGGCGCCCTCGGCGGCGGCGGTCAGCAGCGCGTCCGCCACCGCGCGGCTCCCGTGCGTGCCGTGCGTCCCGTGGGTCTCGTGGGTCTCGTGCGTCTCGTGGTCGAGGAGGACGTCGAGGAGTTCGGCCCGCAGATGGCGGGAGGCGCCGGTGCCGGGGGCGGCGAGGACGGGCGCGAGGGCGCACCGGACGGCGGCGGACCCCGTCCGGATCAGCCCGGCGACCAGCGGGAAGAGCACGGCCCGCGCGGTCGGCCCCTCCTCGAACCGCAGGTCGGCGTAGGCGGCGGCGTGTCCGGCGCCCTCGGGGTGGCGGGCGGCGTGCTCCCGGACCAGGACGGCGATCCGGCGGGTGAGGGCGGGGGCGTCGACGACGGCGAGGGCCCGCAGCACGCCGCCCGGGTCCCGGCCCGTCTCCAGCCGCTCGCGGAGGGCGCCGAGGACGGCGTCGGGGTGGTCGGGCAGCGCCTCGACGAGCGCGTCGGCCGGCACCCGGGGGTCGGCGAGGGCGCGGGACAGGTACAGGGCCCGGACGTGCGGGTCGCGGACGAGCATCCCCAGGGCGGCACCGTGCAGCCGGCGGTCGCCGGGGCGGGCGAGCAGCGCGGTCGCCGCGTACCGCAGCGGCCCCCGGTCCCGGTCGCCCGGCCGCCGGGCGGCGAGGAGGCTGCCGTAGAGGGCGGCGGTCAGCCGCCGTTCGGGCCGCCCGTCGTCGTGCGCCCACCGGTCCACGGCCCGGGCGAGCGCCGCCGGCTCGTCGTCGACGAGCGCGCCGAGCAGCCCCTCGGCGAGCGGGTGCGCGGCGCCGGCCAGGGCCTCGCACAGGTCGTCGACGGCGGCCCCCCGGTGGGCGTGCAGCAGCTCCTGGGCGGTGGTGGCGACGGTGGCGTACGGCCGCGAGGGCAGCGCCCGGCCGTCCGTGAACCACCGGCAGAGCAGTGGCTGGATCTCCCGGGGCCGGGCGGCGAGCAGCTCCTCGACGGCGTCGAGGAACCGCGCGGGGCCGGTCCCGTCCTCCGTGGCCGGCGGGTCGGCGGTGACGAGGCGGCGCAGGAGGTCGAGGCGCTCGTCCTCCCCGACGGCCAGCCCCCGCCACCACTCCGCCCCGAAGGCGTCGAAGGCCCCGGGCCGGGCGGCGCCCTCCCCCACCCGGTCGGCGAGCCGCCGCAGCACGGGCAGGTACGGGCGCGGGTCGTCGACCCCGGCGAGCGTCCGCGCGAGCAGCGCGCCCGCCCACCACACGGCGTCCTCGGGGTCCTCGTCCCGGAAGCCCGCCAGGGCGTCGAGGAGTCCGGCGAGCCGGGGGGCCAGGGCCGCGGGCCCGCCCTCCCGGTGCGCCAGCAGGAGGGCCTGGAGGACGGGCCCGACGCGGTGCCGGGGCACGGGCAGGTACGCGGGGGCCCGGTCCGCCTCCGGGGCGCCGCTCCCGGCCGCGGCCCGCCCCCGCCGTCCCCGGCCGCGCGGCGCGCCGGCCCCCGGCTCCGGCCCGGCCGCCGGTGCCTCCTCCGGCGGGTGGGCGGCCTCCTGGGCCGGGAGCCGTTCGGGGTCGGCCTCGGGCCGGCGGTGGACGAGGGTGTGGAGGGCCGTGTCCAGGTCGAGGTGGGCGGCCTGGAGCCAGTCGGCCACCTCCTCGTGGGCGAAGCGGTAGCCGGCGCCGGCCGGGACGAGCAGGCCCTCGGTGAGGACGGCCGGGGCCCAGCCCTCCCGCCAGGGGAACAGCTCCTCGAAGGAGGCGCGGTCGAGGAGGCCGTGGCCGGGGCCCAGGCAGCGCCGGGCGGCCTCGTGGACCTGGCCGGTGACGCGGGCGGCGAGCCGCCGGACGGCGGAGCCGGTGGGCAGGGGGCGGAGGTCCGCGGCGATCCGGACGGCGATCCGCAGGCACATCAGGTCGAGGTGGGCGGTGAGGATCGCGGCGCGGTCGGGCCGGCCGGGCACCTCGCCGGGGAGCGCGGCCCGCACCTCGGCGAGCAGCCGCAGGGCGAGCGGGTGGCGGGCGTCCGCCGCGGCGAGGTCGTCGTCCCCGATCCCGTACCCCCGGCGGACGGCCGCGGCCTCGGCCTCGGTGAGGTCGCCGAGCGGCAGGACGGCGGGGGCGGCGCTCCACAGGGCCGCGGCCCCCTCCCCGTACTCGGGGCGGCAGGCGAGCACCAGCCGGGCTCCGTGGGCGCGCAGCCAGTCCTCGGTGGCGCGGGTCCAGGCGGCGAGCCGGTGGGCGAGGAGCGGGGGCATCTCCTCGGGGCCGTCGAGGACGACGAGGAGCGGCCGGCCGGCCTCCCGGGCGAGGCCGGCGGCGCGTTCGGGGGTGACGGTGCCGCCGGCGGCGCCGGAGGCGGCGGCGATCCGCGCGGCCCGCCGCAGGGCCCGCCCGACGGCCTCGGCGACCGAGCCGTCCCCGTCGTGCAGGTCGGCGCCCCGCAGCCGGACGGTCGGCGCGGGCGCGGCGCCCCGGGCCCGCTCCTCGCAGACCGCGCCGAGCAGGGTGGTGCGGCCGCTGCCGGGCTCGCCGACGACGGTGAGCACGGGCACGGCGCCGGCGCCGGGCTCCTCCGGGGCGGCGAAGCGGGTCAGGACGCGGGCGGCGGCCGGACGGGCGACGGGGGCGGGCCAGGGGGACGGGTCGCGGGCGGGCAGGGCCGTGGGGGCGGTGAGTTCGAGGACGGCGGCGAGGTTGAGGTCGGGGCCGTGGGCGGGGACCGTGGCGGCGTTGCGGCGCAGGAGGGCGCCGAGGGGGCCGTCCGGGCGGATCGGGACGGCGTGCCCGGCGGCGCGCGGGTCGCCCTGGAGGGCGGTGCCGACGACGCCGAGGACGGTGCCGGTGGCGCTGTCGAGGACGGGGCCGCCGGCGGCCGGGCCGCCGGGCCGCAGCGCCTCGGCGCCGTCGGTGCCGATGGCGAGTTCGAGGGCGTCGGCGAGGACGTGGAGGCGGCCGGCGGCGGCGTACGTGACGGCGGCGGGCCCGAGGACGCGGGCCTCGCGCCAGCCGTGCGCGGCGATCCGGACGTACGTGCCGGGTTCGACGGCCGGGCGGGTGGCGAGCGGCAGGGGGCCCACGCCGAGGCCCTCGGTGCGGATCACCGCGAGGTTGTGGGCGGGGAAGGGGGTGACGGCGTCGGCCTCGGCGAGCCGGGTCCGCTCGCCGGGGGCGTGCAGCACGACGCGCGCGAGCCCGTCGACGGCCTCGTGGCTGGTGACGAGGGTGCCCTCGTGGTCGGCGAGGAATCCGGTGCCGCGCGGCCGGCCCGCCAGATCGCAGATCCGTACCAGCCCCACCGGCTCCGCCAGGTCCCCGCGTCCCATGGTGGGGAGGGTAGGTCGACGGTGATCACCGGTGAGCCCTGTCGGGCGAACGCGCCCCCTCTCACCCCCCGATTCACTCCGAGCGCTTCCCCGATGGGGTGAAGAAACGCCGAAGGGCGGGCGCGCCGTGCGCACCCGCCCTCCGGTCCGGCGGCTCAGCCGAAGACGGCCAGGCTCTTCGCCTTGCCCCGCTGGTCCTCCACCAGGGCGAGCAGCTTCCCGTCCGGCCCGAAGACCGCGACCGGCCCCTTGGGGTACTCCGGCATCTCCAGACGCACCCCGTTGAGCAGCAGCCGGGCCCGCTTGGCGTCGACGTCCCAGCGCGGGAACGCCGCCGCCGCGGCCTCGGCGACCGGCATCACGGTCAGCTCCTCCTGGAGCTGGTCGAGGGTCCGGGCGCCGTCCAGCTTGTACGGGCCGACCCGGGTGCGCCGCAGCGCGGTGAGGTGGCCGCCGACGCCGAGTCCGGCGCCGAGGTCCCGGGCCAGCGCCCGGATGTACGTGCCGGAGGAGCAGACCACCGAGACGACCAGGTCGACGACGGGGGTACCGTCCTCGGCGGTCTCCTCGCGGACGTCGTACACCCGGAAGGAGGAGACGGTGACCGGCCGGGCCGGGATCTCGAACTCCTCGCCGCCGCGCACGCGCGCGTAGGACCGCTTTCCGTCGATCTTGATCGCGGAGACCTTGGAGGGGACCTGCATGATGTCCCCGGTCAGCTCCGCGACCCCCACGTCGATCTGCTCGCGGGTGACCTTCGACGCGTCGACCGACGCCGTGATCTCGCCCTCGGCGTCGTCGGTGACCGTGGTCTGGCCCAGACGGATGGTGCCCAGGTACTCCTTCTCGGTCAGCGCGAGGTGGCCGAGGAGCTTGGTGGCCCGCTCCACGCCGAGGACGAGGACGCCCGTGGCCATGGGGTCGAGCGTGCCGGCGTGGCCGACGCGGCGGGTCTTCGCGATCCCCCGCATCTTGGCCACGACGTCGTGCGAAGTGAAGCCCGACGGCTTGTCGACGATGACGAGGCCGTCGGGCGTGTTCCCTGCGGTGCTCATTCGGCGGTGTCGTCCTCGCCCTGCTTCTTGTACGGGTCGGCGTCGCCCGCGAAGGTGGCGCCGGAGGACGCCTGGCGCACCTGCGCGTCGGAGGCGCGCGCCTTGTCGAGGAGGTCCTCGATCGTCCGGGCGTTCTCCGGGAGGGCGTCGGCCACGAAGGACAGGGTCGGGGTGAACTTGGTCCCGGCCGCCCGGCCGACGGCCGAACGGAGGATGCCCTTGGCGCTCTCCAGGCCGGCCGCGGCGCTCGCCCGGTCCTCCTCGTCGCCGTAGACCGTGTAGAAGACCGTCGCCTCCCGCAGGTCACCGGTGACGCGGGTGTCCGTGATGGTCACGTGCGTGCCCAGGCGCGGGTCCTTGATGCCGCGCTGCAGCTTCTCGGCGACCACCTCCCGGATGAGGTCCGCCAGTTTCTTCGCCCGCGCGTTGTCGGCCACTGGTCCGTCTCCTTCTTTGCCTTGCTCGTTCAGTCTTCATCAGTGTGGAGCCTTCGGCGCACCGAGAGCAGCTCCACCTCGGGCCGGGCGGCCACCAGCCGCTCGCAGCGGTCGAGGACGCCGTTGAGGTGTCCGAGGTCCCCCGACACCATCGCGACGCCGATCTCGGCCCTCCGGTGGAGGTTCTGGCCGCTCACCTCCGCCACGCTCACCGAGAACTTCCGCTGGAGCTCGGCGACGATCGGCTTCACGAGGGAGCGTTTCTCCTTGAGCGAATGGACGTCGCCGAGGAGCAGGTCGAAGGACAGAGTCCCCACATACATGTGTGTCCGGATGTCCCGCCGGTTCGGGGTCAGTGGCCCCGCCAACGGCTGGACGGGGACACCGAAACCGTACACGGAACGGCCGGGGCCGATCGACGGAAATAATCCCCGCCGACCGGCCCCGGCACTTCACCGCGTGTTACGCGCGCGGCTTCTCGCGCATCTCGTACGTCGCGATGACGTCGTCGACCTTGATGTCGTTGAAGTTTCCGAGGTTGATACCACCCTCGAAGCCCTCGCGGATCTCGGTGACGTCGTCCTTGAAGCGACGCAGACCCTCGATGTTGAGGTTCTCGGCGATGACCTTGCCGTCGCGGATGAGGCGCGCCTTGGTGTTGCGCTTGACCTCGCCGGAGCGGATGAGGACACCGGCGATGTTGCCGAGCTTGGAGGAGCGGAAGACCTCGCGGATCTCCGCGGTGCCGAGCTCGACCTCCTCGTACTCCGGCTTGAGCATGCCCTTGAGGGCCGCCTCGATCTCCTCGATCGCCTGGTAGATGACCGAGTAGTACCGGACGTCCACGCCCTCGCGCTCGGCCATCTGCTGCGCGCGCCCGGCGGCGCGCACGTTGAAGCCGATCACGATGGCGTCGGAGCCCATCGCCAGGTCGATGTCCGACTCGGTGACGGCACCCACGCCGCGGTGCAGGACGCGGATGTCGACCTCCTCGCCGACGTCCAGCTGGAGCAGGGAGGACTCCAGGGCCTCGACGGAACCAGACGCGTCACCCTTGATGATCAGGTTCAGCTGCTGGATCTCGCCGGCCTTGAGCACCTTGTCCAGGTCCTCCAGCGACACGCGGCGGACGCGCTTGGCGAAGGCCGCGTTCCGCTCGCGGGCGGCACGCTTCTCGGCGATCTGGCGGGCGGTGCGGTCCTCGTCGACGACGAGGAAGTTGTCACCGGCACCCGGGACGTTGGTGAGACCCAGGACGAGGACGGGGGTCGACGGGGTCGCCTCCTCCACGTTGTTGCCCTTGTCGTCGAGCATGGCCCGGACGCGGCCGTACGCGTCGCCGGCGACGATGGTGTCGCCGATGCGCAGCGTTCCGCGCTGGACCAGGACCGTCGAGACGGCACCGCGACCGCGGTCGAGGTGCGACTCGATGGCGATGCCCTGCGCGTCCTGGTCCGGGTTGGCCCGGAGGTCCAGGGCGGCGTCGGCGGTCAGGACGACCGCCTCGAGCAGCTTGTCGATGTTCAGGCCCTGCTTGGCGGAGATGTCGACGAACATCGTGTCGCCGCCGTACTCCTCCGCGACCAGGCCGAACTCGGTCAGCTGACCGCGGACCTTGACGGGGTCCGCGCCCTCGACGTCGATCTTGTTGACCGCGACGACGATCGGGACCTCGGCCGCCTTGGCGTGGTTGAGCGCCTCGATCGTCTGGGGCATCACACCGTCGTTGGCCGCCACCACGAGGATCGCGATGTCGGTCGACTTCGCACCGCGGGCACGCATGGCGGTGAACGCCTCGTGACCCGGGGTGTCGATGAAGGTGATCTTGCGCTCTTCGTCGTTGACCTCGGTCGCGACCTGGTAGGCACCGATGTGCTGGGTGATGCCACCGGCCTCGCCCGCGACCACGTTGGTCTTGCGGATGGCGTCGAGGAGGCGGGTCTTTCCGTGGTCGACGTGACCCATGACGGTCACGACCGGCGGACGGGCGACCAGGGCCTCTTCGCCGCCCTCGTTCTCACCGAACTCGAGGTCGAAGGACTCCAGCAGCTCGCGGTCCTCCTCCTCGGGGGAGACGATCTGAACCGTGTAGTTCATCTCGTCGCCGAGGAGCTGCAGCGTCTCGTCGGAGACGGACTGCGTGGCCGTGACCATCTCGCCGAGGTTCATCATGACCGCGACGAGCGACGCCGGGTTGGCGCCGATCTTCTCCGCGAAGTCGGTGAGGGACGCACCGCGCGACAGGCGAATGGTGTCGCCGTTGCCGCGAGGCAGCATCACGCCGCCCACGGACGGGGCCTGCATGGCCTCGTACTCCTGGCGCCTCTGCCGCTTCGACTTGCGACCGCGACGCGCGGGACCGCCGGGACGGCCGAAGGCGCCCTGCGTGCCACCACGGCCACCCGGGCCGCCGGGACGGCCGCCGAAGCCGCCGGGACGACCGCCGAAGCCGCCGCCACCGCCGCCGGGACCACCCGGGCGACCGCCGCCGCCACCGGGACCGCCGGGACGGCCGGCGAAGCCGCCGCCACCGCCGCCGGGAC
>NZ_JBEZUZ010000147.1:0-11184 GCF_040636735.1 Streptomyces sp. NPDC035033
GGCGGGGGGGGGCGCCCCCCGGCGCGGGGGGGCCGGGGGGGCCCCCCCCCCCCCCCCGCGGGCCGGGCCGCGAGCGCCGCGCAGGCGGCCCGGTCCGCCTTCCCGTTGGCGTTGAGCGGCAGCCGGTCCACGGCCACCAGACGCCGGGGGATCATGTGGGCGGGCAGCCGGGGGCCCAGCAGCTCCCGCAGCCGCGCCGTGTCGCGCACCCCGCCGGCGCAGACGGCCGCGAGCTGGAGCTCCCCCCGCTCGTCCTCGACCGGCACCACCACCGCGGCCGACGCCCCGGCGTGGGCCAGCAGCGCCGCCTCCACCTCCTCCAGCTCCACCCGCCGGCCCTGGACCTTGACCTGGTGGTCCAGACGGCCGAGGTGCAGCAGCCCGTCCGGCGTCTCGGCCACCCGGTCCCCGGTGCGGTACCAGGCCCCCGGGCCGGGGGGAGCGCCGTCCGCGCCCGGCCCGGCGAACCGGCCGGCGTCGTCCGCCGGGTCCAGGTAGCCCGCGAACCGCTGCGGCCCGCGCACCTGCAACTCGCCCCCGGCGGTGACCCGGTGCTCCAGATGGGGATGGACCGCGCCGATCGGGACCGTCCCGTTCGCGGTCCTCGGCCACTCCCCGCGGGCGCGCGGCAGCCGGTAGGCGGTGACCGTCACGGTCAGTTCGGTCGGACCGTACAGGTTCTCCAGCTCGCTGCCGGGCGCGGCCCGCGCCCACGCCTCCGCCTGCGCCAGGGTGAACCGCTCGCCGGCGAACAGGCTCCACCGCAGCGACGGCATGGCGCCCGGCGACAGCGCACCCGACTGCTCGGCCACCGACACCAGCGACGGGACCGAGTACCAGTGGGTGAGGGCGTGCTCGTTGACGAAGCCCACCGGATCGAGGAGCTCCGCCCGGGAGGGCACGACGAGGGCGGCGCCCGAGCCCCAGGCCACGAACATGTCGAAGACGGACGGGTCGAAGGTCAGGTCGAAGGTCTGCGACAGCCGGCTGCCGGGACCCACGCCGTACCGCTCGATGTGGAAGCCGAGGAAGGCGTCGAGGTTGCGGTGGCGGATCGGCACGCCCTTCGGGCGGCCCGTCGAGCCCGAGGTGAAGAGGAGGTACGCCGGGTCCTCCGGGTCCACGACCGCCTCGTCGGCCGGAGCGGCGGGATCGGCGGCGAACGCCCGTATCCGCTCCGCGTCCAAGGCGATCACCCGCGCCCCGCCGTCCCGCGCGAACCGCGTGTCCTGGCCCGGCTCGGCCACCACCGAGGAGATCCCCGCCGCCGAGGCGACGGCCGCGTTCCGCCCGGCCGGGTACGCCTCGTTCAGCGGGACGACGCAGCCGCCCGCCCGCAGGATCCCCAGGTACGCGGCGTACGCCACGGTGCCGCGCGAGGCGAGCAGACCGATCCGGGGCCGGTCCGGGGCGCCCTCCCGCACCAGCCGGGCCACATGGCGGGAGGCGGCGTCGAGCCCGGCGTAGCTCAGGCGCTCGCCGGCCACCACGAGCGCGGTGCCGTCGGGGACCCGCCGGGCGCCGGCGGCGAACCGGCCGTGAAGTGTCGTGTGCGGCATGCGTGTCCTTCGGTCGGTGACGGGCCGGCGGTCAGCGGGACTCGGAGGGCTGGAGCAGCCGCCCGGACCGGGCCGCGGCGGCCCCGCCGGCCAGCAGCCACCGGAAGAACTCGCGGTACGTGCGGTGGTAGAAGCGGTGCCGGCCCTCCAGGGCGGCGTGCAGCTCCCCCAGCTGAGCGATCGGCAGACTCGGCATCAGATGGTGTTCGACGTGGAAGTTGTTGCCGTTGGTGAACCAGGCCATCAGCCTCGACGAGCGGATGGACCGGGTGTTGGCGAGCGAGTCCGTGGTCCCGGTGTCGCAGCCGTAGTGCTCCGGCAGCTCGATCAGCGCGTGCACGGGACTGGCCACCGCCAGCGGCAGCGCCCACAGCCACACCGCCAGCAGGCTGCCGGTCAGCACGGACGCGGTCACCACGGCGACCACCACCCCGGCGATCAGGGCGTGGTCCCGCCGGATGCCGCGCATCGCGACCGGCCGCTCGCCGGGCAGCCGGCGTCCGACGGCCAGCCGGGCGCAGACGGCGAGGAAGTTCGCGTAGTGCCCGAGCATCGAGAAGCGGTACGCCCACACCGCCGCGGCGCGCAGCCGGGACCCGGACCCCTCGCCGTACTGGTCGCCGTAGTCGAAGAACTCGCGGTTGTCCGGCGTGCCGAGCAGCCGGTGGTGGCGCATGTGCGCCGAGCGGTACGCCGCGAAGGAGATCAGCATCGGGATGCCGAGCAGCACGCCCGCCACGACGTTCCCCCGGCTGCCGCGCAATCCGATTCCGTGCAGCGCCTCATGCTGGAGTTCGATCGCGTGGGCGTACATGAGCCCCAGCAGAATGATGCCGAAGGCCATCATCCAGGCGTTTCCCGAAAGGACGAGCGCGACGCCGCCGGCCACCAGGGAGCAGAGGACCGCCAGCTTCAGCGCGAATATCCTCCCGTCGATCGGCCGGCGTATGTGCCCCAGCTCCTTGCGGAAGCCTTCCATGTTTCGCATTCCCTTCGAATGAATTCCTGAGAATCGTCGGCGGAAAGCGCGGCGCCACGGCGCCGCGGCCGGCCGGAAGCGGTGCGGCGGGGGACACGCGGGCCGTGGCGGCCCTACGCGGCGCCGCCCGCCGGGGTCCGGGCCGCGAGGCTCGCCGGACGCAGGTCGGTCCAGTGCTCCTCCACGTACCGCAGGCAGTTCTGCCGGGAGTCCCGGCCGAACGCCACCTGCCAGCCCGCGGGCACGGGCTGCCCGGCCGGCCACAGGGAGTGCTGGCCCTCGTCGTTCGTCAGGGCGAAGAAGACGCCGTCCTCGTCGTCGAATGGATTGGCGGCCATGTCGGCTCCCTCGTCGGCGGAAAAATGCGGAACCTGCTGTTCGAACACGTATCGAGCACGTATCAAGCACGTATCGAGCGCATAGCGAGCACGCATCGAGCGCGTGCTGCGGAAGACCTGCGCGACCGCCCACGGGCGCACGGATGAAGACATGACGCAGAAGGGCGCGAATCGCTTGTCGGCGACGAGAATAATGAGGGCACGGGCAGCCCGGAGGCATCATCGCCGGTAGTTCCGGGGTAGCTTCGCCGACCGCTCCGCGAGAGCCGTAGTAATTAGCTGTCATGCAGCTTCCTGAAGCAATTCGCGGTTGCCCGGAAAGCGTTCGGCGGCCGAGTGTGGTCCGGGCCGACATCCCGGTCGGCGGGTCGGACGCGCGGTGAATCAGGAGAGTCCACGTGGTTTCCATGTCCTACGCCCAGCGCCGCCTGTGGTTCCTGGACCAGGCGAGCGGCGGGGCCGCGACCTACAACGTGCCCCAGGCCCTGCGTCTCACCGGGCCGCTGGACGCCGACGCGCTGGAGTCCGCGCTCGGCGACGTGGTGCGGCGCCACGACACCCTGCGGACCGTCTTCCCGCACGCCGACGGCGAACCCCGCCCGACGGTCCTCGCGCCCGGCGAGACCGGCCCGCTGCCGGCCCGGGTCCCCGTCACCCCCGGCGAACTGCCCGGCGCGCTGCGCGCCGAAGCCGCCCGCCCCTTCGACCTCACCCGCGAACCGCCCCTGCGCGCCACCCTGTTCGTCCTCGGCCCCCAGGAGCACGTCCTCCTCCTGATGTTCCATCACATCGCGACGGACGCCTGGTCCGACGGACCCTTCCAGCGCGACCTGGCCACCGCCTACTCCGCCCGCGCCCGCGGCGACGCCCCCGACTTCGCGCCGCTGCCCGTGACGTACGCCGACTACGCCCACTGGCAGCGGGAGCTGCTCGGCGACGCCGCCGACCCCGACAGCCTCGCCTCCCGCCAGCTCCGCTACTGGCGGGAAGCGCTGGCCGGCGCGCCGGAGGAACTGGAACTGCCCTTCGACCGGCCCCGCCCCGCCGTCGCCCGGCACCGCGGCGCCACCGTCGACTTCCGCGTCGGCCGGGAGACGCACGCCCGGCTCGCCGCACTCGGCCAGGCCGCGCACGCCTCCACCTTCATGGTGGTCCAGGCGGCCCTCGCCGCCCTCCTGTCACGGCTCGGCGCCGGCGAGGACATCCCCTTCGGCACCGTCGTCACCGGGCGCAGCGACGAGGCCATGGACGACATGGTCGGCTTCTTCGCCAACACCCTCGTGCTGCGGACCGACGTCTCCGGCGACCCGTCCTTCGGCGAGCTGGTGCGGCGCGTGCGGGAGACCGACCTGCGGGCCTTCACCCACCAGGACGTGCCCTTCGAGCAGGTCGTCGAGGCCGTCAACCCGGCCAGGACCCTCTCCCGCCACCCCCTGTTCCAGACCATGCTGAGCTGGCAGCAGGCCGACGACGGCGACACCGCCCCGCTGTTCACCGGCGTCACCGCGCGGCCCGAACCGCTGGGCACCGGCACCGCCAAGTTCGACCTCGCCGTCGGCCTCGCCGAACACACCCTGCACGGCGCCCCCGCCGGCCTCACCGGAACCGTCGAGTACGACACCGACCTCTTCGACCACGCCACCGCCCGGGCCCTCGCCGACCGCCTCGTCCGCTGCCTCGCCGACCTCTCCGCCGACCCGGACCGCCCGGTCTCCGCCCTCGACCCGGTCACCCCCGAGGAGCGCGAGCTGGTCCTGCGCACCTGGAACGCCACGGACCGGCCGCTGTCCGCCGCCCGCCTCCCCGAACTCTTCGAGGCCCAGGCCCGCCGCACCCCCGACGCCGTCGCCGTCGAGGACTCCGGCACGGTCCTCACCTACGGCGAACTCAACACCCGCGCCAACCGGCTGGCCCGCCTGCTGATCGAACGCGGCGCGGCCCCCGAACGGCACGTGGCCGTGATCGTGCCCCGCTCCGCCGACCTCGTCACCGCCATGCTCGCCGTCTTCAAGAGCGGCGCCACCTACCTGCCCGTCGACCCCTCCTACCCCGCCGAACGCGTCTCCTTCATCCTCGACGACGCCCGCCCCGCACTCGTCCTCACCGTCGCCGACCTGGCACCCGGCCTCACGGACCACGACCCCTTCGTCCTCGACGCGCCGGACGCCACCGCCGCCCTCGCCCGCCACGCCGGCACCGACCCCGACGACACGGACCGGACCGCTCCGCTCGGCCCCCACTCACCGGCGTACATCGTCTACACCTCCGGTTCCACCGGCCGCCCCAAAGGCGTCGTCGTCACCGGCCTCGTCCTCGTCAACCTGCTGACCTGGCAGAACGGCACCATCCCCGCCGCCCCCGGCACCCGCGTCTGCCAGTTCAGCTCCATCAGCTTCGACGCCTCCGAACAGGAGGTGCTCTCCGCCCTCCTCGGCGGCAAGACCGTCGTCATCCCCTCCGACGACACCCGGGGCAACCCCGACGACCTCGCGGCCTGGCTCGAAGCCCAGCGCGTCAACGAGTTCTTCGCCCCCGACCTCATCGTCCGCGCCGTCTTCGACGCCGCCACCGCACAGGGCCTCGGCCTCCCCGACCTGCGCGAGGTCATGCAGGGCGGCGAACCGCTCCACCTCACCGACCAGGTCCGCGACTTCCACAAACAGCGCCCCCACATCACCCTCCACAACCACTACGGCCCGTCCGAGACCCACGTCATCACCGGCCTGCCGCTCCCCGCCGAACACGACGACTGGCCCGCCGTCGCCCCCATCGGACGCCCCATCCGGAACTGCCGCACCTACGTCCTCGACGCCTCGCTGCGCCCGGTCCCCGTCGGCGTCACCGGCGAGCTGTACCTCGCGGGCGCGGGCGTCGCACGCGGCTACCTCGGCCGCCCCGGCCTCACCGCGCAGCGCTTCGTGGCCGACCCGTACGGCCCGCCCGGAAGCCGGATGTACCGCAGCGGCGACCTCGTCCGCTGGAACCGCCGGGGCGAACTCGTCTTCGCCGGACGCGCCGACGACCAGGTCAAGATCCGCGGCATCCGGGTGGAACTCGGCGAGATCAACGCGGTCCTCGGCGAACACCCCCACGTCGCCAAGGCCGCCGCCGCCGTCCGCGAGGACGTCCCCGGCGACAAGCGCATCGTCGCCTACGTCGTACCCGCCGGCCCGCACCGGCCCGACCCCGCCGAACTCCGCGCCCACGCCGCCCGCCTGCTGCCCGCCGCCATGGTCCCGGCCGCCTTCGTCACCCTCCCCGACCTCCCGCTCAACTCCAACGGCAAACTCCACCGCCAGGCCCTCCCCGCCCCCGACTACACCGCCGTCACCACCGGCCGCCCCCCGCGCACCCCCCGCGAGGCGACCCTCTGCCGCCTCTTCGCCGAAGTCCTCGGCATCGAACGGGCCGGCGCGGACGACGGCTTCTTCGACCTCGGCGGGCACTCGCTCCTGGCGACCCGGCTCATCGGCCGGGTCCGCGCCGAACTGGGCGGCGAGATCACCATCCGCACCCTCTTCGAGGCCCCCACGCCCGCCGCCCTCGCCACCCGGCTCGACACCGCCGGCGCCGACCGGGCCCTCGCCCCGCTGCTGCCGCTGCGCGCCACCGGCGACGAGGCCCCCCTCTTCTGCGTCCACCCCGCGGCCGGCATCAGCTGGGTCTACTCCGGACTGCTGCGCCGGCTCCCCGCCGAGCGGCCGGTCTACGGACTCCAGGCCCGCGGGCTGACCGACCCCGCCGGCGCCCCCGAGGACATCGGCCGTTTCGCGGACGAGTACCTGGCCCTCGTCCGCTCGGTCCGGCCGCACGGCCCCTACCACCTCCTCGGCTGGTCCTTCGGCGGCGTCGTCGCCCACGCCCTCGCCGTACGCCTCCAGGAGGAGGGCGAGGAGGTCGCCCTCCTCGCGATGATGGACAGCTACCCCGCCGAGCCCGGGGACACGATCGGGCGGTACGACGACGAGGCCGCGGTCCTGGACGAGGTCGCCGCCTCCATGGGGCACGACCGCGCCTCCCTGGAAGCGGCCCTCGCCGGCCTCGGCGACCTGGACCCGGCGGCACTGTGCCGGACCTTCGTCGCCGCCGCCACGGCCCTCACGCGCCACACGCCCGGCGTCTTCGACGGCGACGCCGTCCTCTTCCCCGCGACCGCCGACCCCGGCCACAACCCGGCCCTGGCCGAACGCTGGCAGCCGTACGTCACGGGCCGGGTCGAGGTCCACGAAGTGCCCTGCGCGCACGGCGAGATGACCACCCCCGAACCGATCGCCCGCATCGGCGACGTCTTGGCGCCCCGGCTGGCCCCCGGACGGTGACGGGCGGGACCGGGCGGCCACCGGCGCCCCGCGCCGACCGCCCCCCACCGCCCGCACCTCCCCCGAAAACCCCCGGCCCCGGCCCGCCCGCACCGAAGCCGCCCCGGACGTGAGCCGGCGTCCCGGCGGAGCACCCGCCCCACTCACCGTCAGGAGATCCCATGAGTTCCGACCCGACCGCCACCCTCGCCACGGACGCGGCCCTGGAGGACCGCATCACGGCGATCATCCGGGAGGCCGGCCTCTGCCGCCCGGTGAACCGGTTCTTCGGCGACGCGCGGACCGCCGACACCGTCACCCCGGCCGCCGCGCTGCGGGTGGGCCGCCAGTGGCAGGCCATGACCAAGGCCTTCATGTTCACCACGATCGCCGGCCTCGGCGTGATGGCCCGCCGCTTCCACCGCGAGGACGCCCCCGACCGGGAGGTGCTGGGCGCCTTCCAGACCGCCTACCGGGTCATCGGCGACGACCTCGCCAACCTCGCCCCGGAGTTCAGCGCCGTCTCGCCCAAGGGCGTCTCCGGCGTGCACTACGTGTGGTGGGAGGAGTCCATCCTCGGCCCGCTCGCCGACGCCGTCTCCGACGCCGAGGCGGCCGACGCCGCCCGGCTCCCCGACGGGGTGCGCGACCTGCTCGCCAACATGGAACGGCTCGCGGACTCGCCCCTCGGCGCGGCCGTACAGCTGCGCGTGGTCGAGGCCATCGCCCTCGACATCGCCGTCGCCTTCCGGCGCATGTACTCCAAGGTCCGCGTGGCCGGCGCCGGCCCCTACACCGCGGACGGCGCGCTGGACTGGATCGACTCGCACATCAAGGCCGAGACCGTGCACGCCAAGTCCGTCAGCGACGACGAGACGGGCATGACCGTCGTCGCCGCCACCGAGGCCGAGCGCGCGGAGCTGCTGACCCTGGCCGAGGAGTACGCCGGGAACTGGGCCAAGGCGCTCGACGCCTTCGCCGACGCCCTGGCCGGCACCCCCGCGCTGCTGGCCTCCGCGCGCTGACAGCCACCCGTACGCGAAGGAAGGACCATCGCCGTGCCAGACGCAGACACCGACATCGGGGCGGTCATCGAGGAGGTCGACCGGATCCGGGCCGGACTCGGGCCGCGGGACGCGTTCCGCCGGCCGGAGTTCCTGAAGGACCTCGCGGACCGCCTCGCGGCCTCCCCCCCGATCCGCCGCCGGCCGGCCGGACAGGCGCTCATCGAGGACCTCCGGGGCTTCGACGCCGACCCCCGCCTCGCCCGCACCAAGGCCCACATCAACGAACGCCGCGACCACCACCTCTTCTCCCTCTTCGACGCCTCCTACTTCCCCTCGCTCTCCCTGGAGTACCTGACCTACCGGGAGCTGCCCACCGACGAGCACCTGGCACGCCGGTACGCCAGCAACACCCTGCCCGTCACCATCGAGCGCAGGACGACCGGCTTCGCGTCCCGCGTGGTCGTCGCCCTCTTCCCCGAGAACCACCTGGACGGCATCCAGAACCCCGACGACCAGATCTTCTACTTCATCGACAAGTTCGTGGAACGGCACCAGAGGCTCACCCGCCGGCTCATCGGAGCCGTCATGGCCGAGGACGCCTTCCCCCTCCTGCGCACCGCCGACGACGCCGACGTCGAACGGGCCTCCTCCTGGTGGGTGCGCCTGCACGAGTACCACCACCGGCAGGGCGACATGCCCATCCCCGACTACCTGCCCGCCAAGCGGATCAAGCCGCTCGCCGGCCTGGAGGAGCTGCGCACCGACGTCTCCTCCATGCTGGCCTGCCTGCACGACGCGGAACTCCCCGCGCGCGACGCCCGCCTCGCGTACGAGTACATGCTCGCCGAGCGCCTCCTGCGCTACTCCGTCGAGGGCATCCCCCGGCCGAACTACGACGCCGTCGCCTCGCAGCTGTTCTTCACCTACCTGCTCAAGGAGGACGGCATCCGGCTCGTCGCCGACCGGATCCACCTGCTCCCCTGGCTGCCCGACGTGCTGCGCGCCTTCCTCGACGAGATCGAGACCATCGAGCGGCACATCCGCACCGAGCCCGTCGAGGACGTCCGCCGCCGGCTCCTCGACTTCACCAACCTCTACACGGACTACGACCCCGAGGCCCGCGACTACCGGCACATCCCCTACTTCGCCGAGGTGAAGCAGCGCCTCGGCGTCTGAGACGGAAAGGAGCGGCGGATGCGAACCGTCCCGGCCGACCCCCTCACCTTCCCCCTGTACCAGGTGGACGCCTTCACCGACCGCCTCTTCTGGGGGAACCCCGCCGCGGTCTGCCCCCTGGAGGCATGGCTGCCCGACGCGGTGATGCAGGCGATCGCCCTGGAGAACAACCTCCCCGAGACCGCCTTCATCGTGCCGGCCGGCGACGACTACGAGCTGCGCTGGTTCACCCCCGCCGCCGAGGTCGACCTGTGCGGGCACGCCACCCTGGGCGCCGCCCACGTCGTCTTCCACCACCTGAGGCCCGGCACCGACCGGGTGACCTTCCACTCCGCGAGCGGCCCGCTCGTCGTGGACCGGGCGGACGACCGGCTCGACCTCACCTTCCCGGCCCTGGAGCACGCGCCGGTGCCACCGCCCGAGGCGCTGCTGCGGGGACTCGAAGGCCCCCGCCCGGTCGCCGTGCACCGCTCGATGGACTACCTCGTCGTGTACGAGGACGAGGAGCAGCTGCTGGCCGTGCGGCCGGACCAGGAGCTGCTGCGGACGCTGGACCTGCGGGGCGTGGCCCTGACCGCGCCCGGCCGGGACGGCGACTTCTCCTCGCGCTGGTTCGGGCCGAAGCTCTCCATCCCGGAGGACTCGGTGACCGGCTCCGCGCACTGCGCGCTGGTCCCGTACTGGGCCGGACGCCTCGGCCGCGACCGGCTCGTCGCCCACCAGTTCTCGCCGCGTCTCGGGCGGCGCCGCCGCATCCGGCTCGACTGCGAGCTGCGCGGCGACCGGGTGCTGCTCGGCGGCGCCACCCGCGAGTACCTGACCGGCACCGTACGACTGTCCCCCGCCGACCTCGACCAGAGCCCCGAACCCGCCCTCGACCGGAGCCCGGAGCCCGACCCGGCCGGGGACCGCGACCGGCAGGGCCGGCCGGGCGCGCGGAAGGAGTCCGTCCCGTCATGACGCGCACGACCCGGATCACCACCCTGGACCTCGACGCCGACCGCCTCGCGGCCGACCTGGACCGCGCCGAACGGTTCGGATACAACGACTCGTACGGGGAGTTCATCTGCGGCTCCTGGCGCAGCTGCATGCTCTGGAACCGGACCGGCGACAGCGACGACCGCTTCCTGGAGGACTACGCGGGCCCGGCCCGCAGCACCGAGTATGGCGCCGCCCTGCCCTACCTGACCGAGCTGATGGAGCGTCATTTCCTGCTCGGGCACCTGCGGTTCGCCCGGCTCGCGCGGCTCGCCCCGGGCAGCGTCCTCGTCCCGCACCGCGACTACCTCGAACTCGACCAGGACCTGACCCGCATCCACCTGCCGCTGCGGACCGACGAGCTGTGCTCCAGCTCCGAGGACGAGACGGTCTACCGGATGCGCCGCGGCGAACTCTGGTTCCTCGACGCCACCCGCACCCACAGCGCCCTGTCCCGCTCGGACCGCGACCGGGTCCACCTGATCCTCGACTTCGCGACCCCCACCCCGGCCGGGGCGCTGCGCCCCGGCCTCCCGGTGGGGACCGGCATCCCCGAGGACAGCCTCGTCGCCCGCAGGCCGCTGCGGCCGGGCGAGCGCGAGCACTTCGAGGCGCTGGCCGGCATCATCGACGAGACCAACTACCAGGACGTCCTCGCCCTCGTCATCAAGCGGTACTTCGAGGCGGAGCTGAAGGCCGCGGACGTCTTCCGCTGGCTGGAGGGCATCGCCCGGGCCAGCGGCCGGCCGGAGCTGGTGGAGCAGGCCGCCCGCCACGAGGAGCACTGCCTCGTCAGCCGCTGACGGCCGCGGACACGACGGTGCGGGGAGCCGGCGACCACCGGCTCCC
>NZ_JBEZUZ010000148.1:0-11147 GCF_040636735.1 Streptomyces sp. NPDC035033
CCCGGCCGGCCAGGTCAGCGCCGGGGGCCCGGCCCGCGGCCGCGCCCCCGGGGCCGAAGCGGAACGGGCGGGGAGGCCGCCCCGGCCCGCCCGCCGCGTGCTCCGGCTCACATCCCGGGCGGAAACGGAATGAAATCCGGGTCGGTCGGCGTTCGGACGGGGACTGGCCCCCGCCCCCGTACGACCCCCGGAGAAGGAGAACCATGCGCGTCGAGATCTGGTCGGACATCGCCTGTCCCTGGTGCTACATCGGAAAGGCCCGCTTCGAGAAGGGGCTCGCGGCCTTCGCCCACCGCGACGAGGTCGAGGTCGTGCACCGCTCCTTCGAGCTCGACCCGCACCGGGCCAAGGGCGACACCGGGCCCGTCCTGGAGATGCTGGCGAAGAAGTACGGGCGGACGCTCGACGAGGCCCGCGCCATGGAGGCGCACGTCGCCTCCAACGCGCACGCCGAGGGCCTGGAGTACCTGACCGACGGCCGCGACCACGGCAACACCTTCGACATCCACCGGCTGCTGCACCTCGCCAGGGAGCGCGGCCGGCAGAACGAGCTGCTCGACCTCGCCTACCGGGCGAACTTCGCCGAGGAGCGGTCGGTCTTCGACGAGGGCACCCTGGTGGCGCTCGGCGTCGAGGCCGGGCTCGACGAGGCCGAGGTGCGGGCCGTCCTCGCCGACGCGACCGCCTACGCCGACGCCGTGCGGGCCGACGAGCGGGAGGCCGCCGAACTCGGCGCCACCGGCGTGCCGTTCTTCGTCCTCGACCGCCGCTACGGCGTCTCCGGCGGCCAGCCCGCCGAGGTCTTCACCCAGGCCCTGGAGCAGGCCTGGCAGGGCCGCGCCCTCCAGCCCGTCGGCGCCGCCGACGCGGAGGCGGAGGCGTGCGGCCCGGACGGCTGCGCGGTCCCGCCGCACGCCTGAACCGGCTCCGACCTGCGGAGATAAGGAACGCTTGGGGATTCCCCGTGATCTATGGGAATTGACGGGAGGTCACGGGGCGCCCAGGCTGTGGCCATGGACTCCCTGGACTCCCTCGACCGGCCGCTCGGCGGCGCCGAATTCGCCCCCGCGCGGACCTACCTGAACACCTCCGCCTGCGGCCTGCTGCCGCGCCGCACCGTCGACGCGGTCACCCTCCTCGCCGAGGAGACCGCGGCCGGCCGGCCCGGCGGCGCCGGCAGCTTCGACGTCGTGACCGAGGCCCGCGCCGCCTACGCCCGGCTCGCCGGGGTCGCGCCCGACCGGGTCGCCGTCGGCAGCTCGGTCGCCGTGCACTGCGGGATGATCGCCCAGTCGATGCCCTCCGGCGCCGAGATCCTCTTCCCCGAGGGCGACTTCTCCTCCGTCATCACGCCCTTCACCGTCCGAGGCGACCTGAAGACCCGGTTCGTGCCGCTGGAGCGGCTCGCCGAGTCCGTCGGTCCCGGGACCGCGCTCGTCGCCTTCTCCGCCGTGCAGTCGGCGGACGGCCGCACCGCCGACCTCGCCGCCGTCCGGGCCGCCGCGGCGGCCCACGGGGCCCGCACCCTGCTCGACGCCACCCAGTCCGCGGGCTGGCTGCCGCTGTCGGCGGGCGACTGGGACTACACGGTCGCCGGCGCCTACAAGTACCTGCTCTGCCCGCGCGGCGCCTCCTTCCTCACCGTCACCGAGGAGGCCCAGGACGGCCTGCTGCCGATCCACGCGAACTGGGTCACCGGCGAGGAGCTGTGGGTCAACAGCTACGGGCCGGTGCGCGAACTCGCCCGCTCCGCCCGCCGGTTCGACGAGCCGCCCGCCTTCTCCGCGTACCACGGCGCCGCCCGCTCGCTGGCGCTCCTGGAGGAGATCGGCGTCGAGCGGATCGAGGCCCACGACAAGGGGCTCGCCGCCCGCTTCCGGGCGGGGCTGCTCGCGCTCGGGCACGAGCCGGTCGCGGACGACTCCGCGGTCGTCGCCGTCCCCGGCCTCGGCCACCGCGCGGAGGCCCTGGACGCGGCGGGCGTCCTGCTCTCGGTCCGCGCCGGGAACCTGCGGGCCTCCTTCCACCTGTACAACACGGCGGCGGACGTCGACCGAGCCCTGGACGTGCTGGCCGGCTGAGGCGTCAGCAGCCCGGCGACGGGCAGTCGCCCGCGTCGCCCGCCTCCGCGCGCAGGTTGTCCGCGAGGACGCCGAGGAGGCGGGCCAGCTCGGCCCGCTCCGCCGGGCCGAGCCCGGCCAGCGAGCTCTCCTCCAGGTCGGCCCAGGCGCCCTCGACCCCGGCCCGCAGCGCCTGGCCCGGCTCGGTGGCCTCCACGAGGACCGCGCGCCGGTCGGCGGGGTCGGGGGAGCGGCGCACGTATCCGCACTGTTCGAGCCGCTGGAGCATCTTCGTCACGGTCGAGGGGTCCAGGCCGAGCGACTGGATGAGCTCCGACTGGCGGACCGCCCCGCAGTCCCACAGCCGCATCATCATCAGCTCCTGGCCCGGGTAGAGGCCGAGCTCGCGCAGGCGGCGCCCCATCGCGATCCGGTGCGTCCGGGAGACCCGGGCGAGGGTGTGCCCGACGGGGCCGCCGCGCGCGGCGGAGGGCAGTTCCTCGGTACAGGCGGGCTCGACTGCGGTCATCGGGGGCTCCTCGGGGTGTTCTCCATCCCCCAGGTTACCCGTGGGCCGACACTTTGCTTGGCTGGCCAATGAATGGGTTACAGTGGCGTCGGACCCAGATACTTGGCCGACCACATATCGTTTCGGGAGACCGCCGTGACCACCGCATTCGACCCCGTGGACCTCGCAGGCACCCGCCTCGCCAACCGCATCGCCATGGCCCCCATGACCCGCAGCCGGGCCGACGGGCGGGACGGCACCCCGCCGGCCCTCGTCGCCGAGTACTACGCCCAGCGCGCCTCCGCCGGACTCGTCATCAGCGAGGGCGTCCAGCCCGTCCCCGAGGGCCAGGGCTACCCCGACACGCCCGGCCTGCACAGCCGCGCCCAGATCGCCGCCTGGCGGAAGGTCACCGACGCGGTCCACGAGCGCGGCGGCCGGATCTTCGCCCAGCTCATGCACGCCGGCCGGATCGGCCACCCGGACCTCCTCGACGGCGACCTCCACCCCGTCGGCCCCTCGCCCGTCGCCGCCGCCGGCCAGGTCTACACCCACGAGGGCCCCAAGGACTTCGTCACCCCCCGCGAGCTCACCGGCGACGAGGTCCGCGAGACGATCGCCGGCTTCGCCTCCGCCGCCCGCAACGCGATCGAGGCCGGCTTCGACGGCGTCGAGGTCCACGGCGCCAACGGCTACCTGGTCCAGCAGTTCCTCGCCTCCGGCTCCAACCACCGCACCGACGAGTGGGGCGGCCCCGTCGAGAACCGCATCCGCTTCGCCGCCGAGGTCGTCCGGGCCGTCGCCGCCGAGATCGGCCCCGAGCGCACCGGCCTGCGCATCTCCCCGGCCACCACCTTCAACGACATCAGCGAGACGGACACCGAGGCGCTCTACCCGGCCCTCGTCGACGCCCTCGAACCCCTCGGCATCGCCTACCTGCACATCAGCGAGCCCACCCCCGAGACCCGCGCCCTCACCCTCGACCTGCGCAAGCGCTTCTCCGGCGCCCTCATCCTCAACCCGGCCACCGAGGGCCCCACCGACGCCGAGTCCCTCGCCCTGATCGAGGACGGCACCGCCGACCTCGTCGCCTTCGGCCGGCTCTTCGTCGCCAACCCCGACCTGCCCGCCCGGCTGCGCGCCGACGGCCCCTACAACCCGCTCGACCCCGCCACCCTGTACGGCGGCGACCACCGCGGCTACACCGACTACCCGGCGCTGTAGCCCCGGGCACGCCGGAGGGGCGGGACCCGGCCACCGGATCCCGCCCCTCCGCACGCGTCACGCCTGCCAGGCCCCGGTGACCGCCCGGCGCGCGCCCTCCAGGTCCACCGTCCGGCCCGCCTCGCCGAGCACCGCGCCCAGCGCGGCCAGCGAGGACTGCACGGCGTTCGGCGTCGCGTCGGCCCCGTAGTGGTTGACCCGGATCATCTCCTTCGCCAGCGCCCCGCCGCCCGCGATCAGCGGCAGCGACGGGTCCGCCGCCAGCGCCTTCGCCACCAGCACCGAGGCGTCCAGCTCCGCCGGCACCCGCAGCGTCGTCGCCACCGGCGCCGCGTCCCCGGCCTCGTACACGTACGGCTCCAGGCCGCCGCCCAGCGCGAGGGCGCCCGCGCGGGTCGCCGCCGCGGCCGAGGCGTGCCGGGCCATCAGCGCGTCCAGGCCCTCCGTCTCGATCCGCTCCAGGCACGCCTCCAGGGCCAGCATCTCCAGCTGCGCCGGGGCGTGCAGCAGCGCCTTGCGCCCGCCGTCGATCCAGCGCTCCTTCCAGTCCAGGAGGGAGAGGTACGAGCGGCGCGGCGCGGCCGGGTTGGCGGCGAACCGCTCCCAGGCCCGCTCGCTCACCGACACCGCCGAGACGCCCGCCGGGCCGCCCATCGCCTTCTGCGCGCCGATGATGCACATGTCCACGCCCCAGGCGTCCGGCAGCACCGGCTCCGCGCCGATCGAGGCCACCGCGTCCAGGTAGAACAGCGCGCCGTGCGCCCGGACGACCTCGCCGATCTCCGCGACCGGGTTGGTGTTGCCGGTGGCCGCCTCCGCGTGCACCAGGGAGACGAAGTCGATCTCCGGGTGCTCGGCGAGCGCCCGCTCGACCTGCTCGGCGGTGACCGCCGTGTGGAAGGGAACGGCCAGGTCGACGACGGTCGCGCCGCAGTCGCGCAGCCAGTTCCCGAAGGTCTGCCCGTACGGACCCGTGATCACGTTCAGCGCGGTCGAACCCGCCCGCGCCCCGCTGCGGATGCACCCCTCCAGGGGCAGCAGCGCCTCGCCCTGGGTGATCACCACGTCCTGCTCGGTGGAGAGCAGCGCGGCCACCCGCCGCTCGATCGACGCGAAGTGCGCGGCGGTCATCGGGGCCAGGTCGAGCAGCGGATGTGTCACGGTCACGGTGGTGCCTTCTCGGGGTCGGTGATACGGCCGGTGGCCAGCGTACGCCCACCGTCCCGGCGACCCCTCGTACAGTGCTGGCATGAGCGATCACGAGGTGGTGCACGTGAAGGGGCGGGTGCTCGTCGGCCCGGAGGACGTGCGGGACGAACTCTGGTGCGTGGACGGGCGGATCACCTTCGAGCGGCCGGCCGGGGAGGCCGTGTCGGTCACCGGCTGGGCGCTGCCCGGTCTGGTCGACGCCCACTGCCACGTCGGGCTCGACCGGCACGGGCCCGTCGACGAGGCCACCGCCGAGAAGCAGGCCCTCACCGACCGGGACGCCGGCACCCTGCTGATCCGGGACGCCGGCTCGCCCTCCGACACCCGCTGGATCGACGACCGCGAGGACCTGCCGAAGATCATCCGGGCCGGCCGGCACATCGCCCGCACCCGCCGCTACATCCGCAACTACGCCCACGAGATCGAGCCCGCGGACCTGGTGGCGTACGTGGGCCGCGAGGCCCGGCGCGGCGACGGCTGGGTCAAGCTGGTCGGCGACTGGATCGACCGCGAGGTCGGCGACCTGGCGCCGTCCTGGCCGCGCCCCGAGGTGGAGGCGGCCATCGCGGAGGCGCACCGGCTCGGCGCCCGGGTCACCGCCCACTGCTTCGCCGAGGACTCGCTGCGCGACCTGGTCGAGGCCGGCATCGACTGCGTCGAGCACGCCACCGGCCTCACCGAGGAGACGATCCCGCTCTTCGTGGAGCGCGGGGTCGCGATCGTCCCCACGCTGGTGAACATCGCGACCTTCCCGCACCTCGCGGACGGCGGCGAGGCCAAGTTCCCCCGCTGGTCCGCCCACATGCGCCGGCTGCACGCGCGCCGGTACGACACCGTCCGCGCCGCCTGGGACGCGGGCGTCCCGGTTTTCGTCGGCACCGACGCGGGCGGCTCGCTCGCCCACGGGCTGGTCGCCGAGGAGGTCGAGGAGCTGACGAAGGCCGGCATCCCGGCGCTGGACGCGCTCTCGGCCACCACCTGGCGGGCGAGGGCCTGGCTGGGGCGCCCCGCCCTGGAGGAGGGCGCCCCCGCCGACCTCGTCGTCTACGACGAGGACCCGCGCGCGGACGTCCGCGTCCTCGCGGCGCCGCGCCGGGTCGTCGTCAACGGCCGGATCCTCGCCTGACCGGGCCACGCCCCGCGGCGGGGACGGAGCGCGGGCTCAGGCGGCCCGGCGGAGGAAGGCCAGCCGGGCCTTCTTCTCCGGGATGAACACCTCCGGCAGGTCCACCTCGGGCAGCACGACCTCCGGGCCGAGCTCGAAGCCGGCCCGCGCCATGCGGGCGATCGCCTTCTCGTTCGCCGCGTCCGGCTCGACCACGATCCGGGTGTGGTCGCGGTGGCAGAAGGCGATCAGCGCGCTGAGCAGCCCGGCCGTGAAGCCGGGGGAGGGAGCCGTGCTCGGCGCGACGAAGAGGTGGCAGCCGATGTCGCCGTCCTCGACCTCGTAGCACTCGCCCACCCGGTCCTCCGCCGGGTCGTACGTCTGGAAGATCGAGACCGGCTCCCCGTCGAGCTCCACCATGAAGCCGTGGTGGGTGGTGAGCGAGTCCAGGTGCGCGTAGACGTCCCGGACCTGCTCGACGGTGGTGCCGTTCATGCCCCAGAAGCGCGCCCGCTCCTCGTTGACCCACGCGTGGATGAGCGGGGCGTCCGCGTCCGGGACGACGGGCCGGATCGTGACGGTGCCGAGGCCCTCGACGGTCTGGACGTGTACGGGGGTGGTCATCCCTGCTCCTTGGTGAGGCGGTTCCAGTCGGTGGTGACGGGGGCGAGCTCGCCCCGCAGCCACAGGGGGAGTTGGTCTTCGTGGTGCGGGTCCCCGGCCACCCCGGACGCGCCGAACGGCACGATCCAGCCGCTGCGTTCGCGGTCGGCGAGGTCCCACACGTACCGGGCGGCCGAGGCCCGCGCGCTGCGGTCGGTGTAACCGGGGGCGCTGGAGGTGGAGAGCACGCAGTCGTGGTCGCCGCCGAGCCCCGGCCACCGGGCGTCGGCCTCCTCGGAGGGATCCGGGAGCGCCTGCCAGGGCGCGAGCCGGTGGGTGGCGCCCCAGGCGGCGGGCGGTTCGCCCGCGGCGGTCTCCTCCAGGGCCTCGCGGACGATCCGGGCCACGTCCCCGGCCGGCACCGGGCCGGTCACGAGGAGCGTCTCCAGGGCGAGGCCGACCCGGGGGCCGAGGTACAGCCAGGGCGTGAACACCCCCGGGTACGGGGCGGGTTCGCGCAGCCCGGCGAAGACCTCGTGCGCGGCGAGGCGGCGGACGACGGCGCCCCGCACGGCCGCGTAGAGCCCGGCGTCGACGCTCTCCGCGTCCATCCGCCGGTCCCAGGCGAGCAGCCGCTTCCGCACCTCCCCGGCGGCGGGGGAGAGGCCGCCGGAGCCGTCCTCGGCCGCGGCGTCGACCGCGGCGAGGAGCCGGGCCGCCGCGCGGTTGTCGGTGTCGCGGTGGACGGCGGCGGTGGCCTCGGGCGTCCAGGCGGCGGAGGCGGCGAGGAGCTCGGCGATCCGGTCGGCCCGGTGGGCCGGCGCGAACTCGACGCCGAGCGGGGCGGCGAGCCCCCGGGCGTTGGCCATCACCGCGTACCCGTCCGTCACCCCGCCGCGGGGCAGCGGCGCCGGCTCCGCCGCCCAGGCGTGCGCCGGCTCCCAGGCCGGCACCGGACGCAGGGAGTTGGCCCGGGGGCGGACGGGGACGTGCCCGGCGACCCGGTGCAGCAGGCCGCCCTCCGTGTCGGCGGCGAGGACCACGTTCACCGGCTCCACCCAGGCGTCCAGGGCCGTGTCGACCTCGGCGGCGGTACGGGCGGCGAGCAGGCGCGGCAGGGCCTCGAAGCCCAGCCGGCCGGTGACCCGGGGCACGTACCGCAGGCTCAGCCCCTCCCACTCGGCGCCGGGCTCCGCCGGCCCGTCGCCCGTGATCACCGGGCCGCGCGCGGTCTCGACCACCTCGACGGGGACCGGCTCGCCGCCGGCGACCTCGACCGTCTCGGCGTGCGCGGCTGCCGGGCGCCAGCCGTCCGGGCCGTACGCCTCCACGCCGCCGCCGGCGGTGCGCCGCAGCCGCTCCCGGTAGAGGTCCTGGTAGTCGGCCATCGCGTTGGTGATCGCCCAGGCGACGTGCCCGGCGTGGCCGAAGTGGGCGAGGCCGGGCACGCCGGGCACGGCGAGGCCCACGACGTCGTACTCCGGGCAGGCGAGGCGGACCTGCTGGTAGACGCCCGGCGCCTCGATGAACCGGTGCGGGTCGCCGGCCACCAGGGCCGCCCCGCTCGCGGTCCGCTCCCCGGCCACCAGCCAGCCGTTGGAGCCGGCGGTGGCCGGTCCGTCGGCGGCGAACAGCTCCGTCCACTCCTCTCCGAGCCGGGTCGCGACCTGTTCGCGCCACAGCTTGGTCGGGAAGCCGGCGAAGAGGATGTGGGTGGAGAGCCAGACCGCCAGCGGCGTCCACGCCTCCCAGCGGCCGGCGGCGAGCCCGGTCGCGGCGAACTCCGGGGCGCGGCGGGCCCCTTCGGCCAGGCCGTCGTTGACGCCGTCGGCGTACGCCCGCACCCAGTCCGCGGTCTCCGGGTCGGTCTCCTCCAGCCGGGCCAGGCAGCGGCGCGCGGTGTCGGCGAGCCGGACCCGCCGGACGAAGGCGTCCCACTCGGCCTCGGCGGCGCCGAGGAAGGCGGCCGTGGTGCCCTGGGCCCGGTGGCGCTCGACCTCCAGCTGCCAGGCGCGGTCCCGTGCGGTGACCCGGCCCTGGGCGAAGGCCAGTTCCTCCGGGTCTCCGGCGCGCAGATGGGGGACGCCGTACGCGTCCCGGTAGACCTCGATGCTCATCCGTGCCGATTCCGTCCCGTGTACTGCCAGATTCCCTTAGGTTAGGCTGGCCTAAATTGATCGTCGACCCAAGGTAACCCATGGGTCCCGGGGAGGAGCACGCGGTGGGGCACGGGTGGCAGGGCGCCGTACTGAAGCTGATGGGCGCGAAGGACTTCACGTTCACCGTCACGGGGGCCGAGCGGGTCACCGACGACTACCGGAGGGTCCACTTCACCGACGGCGGGCTGCTCGCCGCCGCCGGGGTCCATCCGACGATGTGGGTCCGGATCTGGTTCGAGAACGCCGGGAAGCCGCACCAGCGCGCCTACACCCTGGTCGACCCCGACCGGGACGCCGGCACCTTCAGCCTGGAGTTCGCCCTCCACGACGGCCCCGCCAGCCACTGGGCCCGCGGCTGCGCCCCCGGCGACACCGTCGAGGCCACCCTCCAGGGCACCGGCTTCGAGACCCCCGAGCCCCGGCCGGAGCGGCTGCTCGTCGTCGGCGACGCGGCCTCGCTGCCGGCCGTCAACTCGCTGCTCGACGCCCACCCGGACCTCCCGGCCACCATCTGGTTCGAGACCCAGCACGCCTCCGACGAGGAGCTGCCCTTCCGCACCGACCCGGACCGCCACGAGCTGCGCCGGATCCCCCGGCAGCGGGCCGGCGCCGCCCTCGTCGAGCGGGTCCGGGCCGAGCTGCCCGCGCTCGCCGGGCCGGAGGCGTACGTCTGGATCGCCTGCGACACCGCGACCACCCGCGCGCTCGCCGCGTACGCCCGCAAGGAGCTGGCGCTGCCCAAGGAGCGGGTCCACGCGCTCGGCTACTGGCGCGCGAGCTGAACCGTTCCGCCGCTCCGGCGTGGCGTTGACGATCCGTGACCCGGCGGGGTCGCGGATCGTTTCTCTTTCCCGCGCCGCGCGCCGCCGTCCCCCGGACGGAGTCCCCCGTACGAAACACGCGGGGCGAGCGTGAACGGTTGTGTCGTAAAGAATCGAAAATGAACACGGAAACCCCCCTTTGGAGTGAACTCACGTCAGGCGACTGCCGGTTCACTCTCCGTGCGTAAAGATTCCGGTGTCTCAAGTCGCCGCCGCCGCGCAGACCCACCGTCCCCGTGGCGAGCGGCCGGCGACGCCATGTCTTCTGTGGGGGTTCCACCATCTTGAACAGCAACACCTTCCGCGCGCCCGTCCGCCGCACCGCCGCCGCCGCGGCCGTCGTCGCCCTCGCGGCGGGCCCCGTGCTCCTGGCGGCCCCGGCGCAGGCCACGGACGGCGAGCGCCGCGAGGGCCGGGCGAGCGCCGTCGTGCTCCGCACCGGGCTCGACGTCTCCCTCCTCGGCGAGACCGTGAAGATCCCGGTCCGCGCCACCCTCAACGAGGTCCAGGCGCCGGAGAGCGCGAACAAGACCGCGCTCAGCGTCAAGGTGGAGGGCGCCGAGGGCGGCGAGCCGGTCGACATCCTCACCGCCGACGTCGCCACCTCGACCGCCACCGTCGACGAGCGCGGGGCCGAGGGGCACGTCAACCTCGCCAAGGCCCGCGTCCACGTCCCCGGCCTGCCCGCCCTCGCCCTCGTCGAGGTCGAGAAGGTCACCTCCAGGGCGATCTGCGAGGCGGGGAAGAAGCCGGTCGCCGAGTCCAACGTCCTCGGCCACGTCCAGGTCCTCGGCAAGAAGGTCACGCTGACCGCCGGCGGGCGCACCCGGCTCGACGTGCCCGCCGTCGGCAAGGTCACCCTCGACCTCTCGCGGACGAGCACCACCACCCGCACTGCCGCGGCCACCGCCCTGGAGCTCGACGTCGAGGTCGACCCGCTCGCCCTTGGCGTCGCCAAGGTCAAGGGCACCGTCACCCTCGCCGAGGCCACCTGCGAGACCCCCGACGCCCCGGCGCCGACCGAGAAGCCCACGGAGAAGCCCACCGGGAAGCCGACCCCGGAGCCCACCGAGCAGCCGAGCGAGCGGCCGACCGAGAAGCCGGGCGAGCAGCCCTCGCCGCGGCCCACCGAGCCCGAGGACGACGGCGGCGTGGTCACCAACAACGGTGGCTCCACCCCGACCCAGAACCTCGCCGAGACCGGCGGCAGCTCCGCCACCCCGTACATCGCGGGCGGCGCCCTCGCGCTCGTCCTCGCCGGCGGCGTCGCGCTCGTCCTGGCCCGCGGCCGCGCCCGCGCCCGGGGCTGACGGCCCGAGGGGGACGCGTCAGGGGGACGCAGGGGGAACCCGGCCCGGGGGGGGGGCGCGGGCGGGGGGGGGCGCCCCCCCCCCGCCGGGCGCCGCGGGGGGGGGGGGGGCCGCGCCGGGCCCCGCGGGGGGCGGCGCCGCCGGCCGG
>NZ_JBEZUZ010000149.1:0-10075 GCF_040636735.1 Streptomyces sp. NPDC035033
GGGCCCGCCGGGTCTCCCTCCGCCGTGCCGCGCCGCCGGCGCCGCCGCGCACCGGGCGGCGGGCGCACGCCCGGGTGAAGGCGCGGGCGGGGGGCGGGCAGGGGCGGGGGTTCCTCGCCAGGGCCGCCGCCGTGACGGCGGGGCTCACCGCCGCCGGGGCGGTGCTCGGGCTCGTCCGGGACCAGATCCTGGCCGGGTACTTCGGGGCGGGCGCGGAGACGGACGCCTTCCTGGTGGCGTGGACGGTGCCGGAGTTCGCGTCCACGCTGCTCATCGAGGACGCCATGGCGCTGATCCTGGTGCCGGCGTTCTCGCGGGCGCTGGCCCGCCGTCCGGGGGCCCGGTCCGGGGATCCCGTGCGGGACCTGGTCCGGGGGACGCTGCCCCGGCTGGCCCTCGCCGTGGGGGCGGTCGCCGCGGTCCTGGTCGTCGCGGCGCCGGCGGTCGTCCGGCTCCTGGCGCCCGGGCTGCCCGATCCGGGGCTCGCGGTGGACTGCGTCCGGCTCACCGCCACCTGTGTGCTCACCTTCGCGCTGGTCGGCTACTGCTCGGCGGCGCTGCGGGCGCACCACGTCTTCCTGCCGCCGGCCACGATCTACGTGGCGTACAACGCCGGGATCATCGGCACGATGGTGCTGCTGCGGGAGCCGTGGGGGGTGCGGTCGGCCGCCGCCGGGGTGGCGGTCGGCGGGGTGCTCATGGTGCTGGTGCAGGTGCCGGCGCTGCTGCGGGAGCTGCGGGCGCGGCCGGTGCCGCCGCGGGTGCCGGAGGTCCCGGTGCCGGGCCCGGCCGGGGACGGGCGGCTCGTCGTCCTGGGGCTGATCGCGCCGGTGGTCGCCTTCTCGGTGGTCCGCCAGTCGCAGACGCTGATCGAGCGGTTCCTCGCCGCGCCGCTGCCGGCCGGGGCGATCTCGTACCTGAACTACGCGCAGAAGGTCGCGCAGATGCCGATGATCCTGTCGCTGATGCTGTGCACGGTCAGCTTCCCGGTGGTCGCGCGGGCGCTGGCCGCGGGGGATCCGGAGGGGGCGCGGCGGCGGGTCGAGCGGGATCTGCTGCTCGCGGCGGTGGTGGTCCTGGTGGGCGCCTCCGTGGTGATCGCCGCCGCCCCGAAGATCGTCGAACTGCTTTTCCAGCGCGGCGAGTTCGACCGTACGGCCACGACCGCCACCGCCGCCGTGATGCGGGTCTACGCGCTCGGGCTGCTCGGCCAGACCATGGTCGGCGCCCTCGTCCGCTGCTACTTCTCCGCCGCCCGCCCCCTCTGGTACCCGGCCGCCGCGATGGCCGCCGGGCTCGCCGCCACCGCCGCCGCCGGGGTGCCCGGCGCGCGGGCCTGGGGCGCCGTCGGCATCGCCGCCGCCAACGCGCTCGGCATCACCCTGACCGCCGTCCTGCTGCTGCGCGGCGCCCACCGGCAGACCGTCCCGGTCCGGACGGACCGGCTCGGCGTGGGCCTGCTGCGGCTCGCCACGGCCGCCGCCTGGGCGACCGGCGCGGCCTGGCTCTGCTCGATGGCGATCGGCCCGCCGGCGGCCGCCGTCGCCGTCGCGGTCCTCGTCGTCGCCGGCGCCTTCCTGGTCTTCATCGCCTGCGCCGCCGAGGCGCCGGAGATCCCTCCCCTCCCCCGCTTCCCCACCCGACGCCGAAGGACCGACCATGCCCGCCCCCACCGCGCTGCGCCGACTGCTGCCGAAGCCTCCCCTGTGGGCGAGGCCGCCCCTGTGGGTGGCGATGTACCACTCGATCACGGACACCGCTGACGACCCGTACCGGGTGACCGTCTCCCCCGTGCGCTTCGCCCGCCAGCTCCACTGGCTGGGCGACCGGGGGCTGCGCGGGGTGTCGATGCGGGAGCTCCTCGCGGCGACCGCCGAGGGGCGGGCGAAAGGGCTCGTCGGCCTCACCTTCGACGACGGCTACGCCGACTTCCTCGACTCGGCGCTGCCGCTGCTGCGCCGGCACGGCTTCACCGCCACCGTGTACGTCCTGCCGGGCCGGCTCGGCGGCGTCAACGACTGGGACGCCGGCGGCCCGCGCAAGCCGCTGCTCACCGAGGAGGGCATCGAGCGGATCGCCGGCGCCGGCATGGAGATCGGCTCGCACGGCCTGACCCACCGGCGGCTCACGGAGGCCGACGACGCCACCCTCGCCGACGAGACCCGGCGCTCCCGGGCCCTCCTGGAGGAGATCACCGGCGGCCCGGTGGACGGCTTCTGCTACCCGTACGGGGCGGTCGACCCGCGGGTGGTCCGCGCCGTGCGCAAGGCCGGGTACGGCTACGCCTGCGGCATCGACCCCGGCCCGCTGACCGGCGTGTACGCGCTGCCGCGGATCCACATCGACGAGGAGGACACCGCGTGGCGGCTGACCGCCAAGCGGGCGCTGCACCCGCTGCGCCGCCGGCACCCCGCCGAGCTGGTCCCCGCCCGGTCGGGCCCGGCGGCGGCGGTGCTGGGATGAGCGGGCTGAAGGTGCTGCACGTCATCACCGGCCTCGGCATCGGCGGCGCCGAGCAGCAGCTGCGGCTGCTGCTGCGCCATCTGCCCGTCCGGGGGCGGGTGGTGACGCTCACCAACCCGGGCCCGGTGGCGCTGGGCATCGAGGCCGACGGGACGCCGGTCACCCACCTGGGCATGGCCGGGAACCGGGACCTCGGGGCGCTGCCCCGGCTCGCCCGGCTCGTCCGCGAGGGCGGCTACGACCTGGTCCACACCCATCTGTACCGGGCGTGCGTCTACGGCCGGCTCGCCGCCCGGCTCGGCGGGGTCCGCCGGGTCATCGCCACCGAGCACTCGCTGGGCGAGTCGCAGATCGAGGGCCGTCCCCTGTCGGCGGGCACCCGCGCGCTCTACCTGGCGTCGGAGCGGCTCGGCACCTCCACGGTCGCGGTCTCGGCGAGCGTGGCCCGCCGGCTCGCCGACTGGGGGGTGGCGCCGGACCGGATCGAGGTCGTGCCGAACGGCATCGAGACCGGCCGCTTCGCCTTCGTCCCGCGGGCCCGCCGCCTCACCCGGGGCGTCCTCGGCATCCCGGAGGACGCGTTCGTCGTCGGCGGGGTGGGGCGGCTCGCGCCGGGGAAGCGGTTCGACCGGCTGATCCGGGCGGTGGCCTCGGTGCCGGAGGCCCGGCTGCTGCTCGTCGGCGACGGCGAGCGGCGCGAGGAGCTGCGGGCGGTGGCCCGCGCGTGCGGCGCCGCCGGCCGCGTCCTGTTCTTCGGCGCGTGCGAGGACCCGCCCGCGCACGGCCCCGCCGGTCCGACGCTGCCCGAACTCCTCGCCGCCATGGACGTCTTCGTCTCCGCCTCGCCGGACGAGACCTTCGGCCTCGCGGTCGTCGAGGCGCTGGCCGCCGGACTGCCGGTGCTGTACGTGGCGTGCCCGGCGATCGAGGACCTGCCGGCGGACGCGGCGCCGGGCGCCCGCCGGATCGGCGGGTCGGTGCCCGAACTGGTCGGCGCCCTGCGCGAGGCGCGGGCCGCGCGGGGACCCCGTCCGGTCCGGCTGCCCGCGCCCGCCGCCGCCCGCCGCTACGACATCGCGCGCAGCGCCGACCGGCTGATGGCCCTGTACGAGCGGGCCGTCCACGACCGGCGGACCGGCGCCGCGCAGTCCCCCTGAAGCCCCCCGCGTCCCTCCCCCGTTCCTCCGTAGCCCTCCGAGCCCTTCCGACGTCCCCGTTGAAGCGAGAGAACCCGTCATGACCACCATCCCACCCCGCGCCGACCGCCTGCCCGCCCGACTGCGCTCCCCCGGCCGCTGGGCGGTGCTGCCCGCCGCCGTGGTCGCCGGGGCCGCCCTCGGCGGCGGGTACGGGGCGCTCAAGACGCCCGAGTACGCGGCCACCAGCTACGTCATCGTCGTGCCCGGCGAGAAGTCCGACCCGGCGGCGGCGCTCGGCTTCGCCCAGGCGTACGGGCGGGTCGCCACCGACATCGCGGTGACCGGCGACGCCCAGGTGTGGGCGGGGGTCACCACCGCCGCCCTCCGGGAGAGCGTGCAGGCCGAGACCTCCCCGGACGCGCCGATGATCTCGATCACCGCCCGGGCCGCGAAGCCCGCCAAGGCGGTGTCGATCGCCGACGGCGTGGCCCGCGCGCTGATCCTCAACTCCTCGCACGTGGCGGGCAGTACGGGCGTGAAGGTGGTGCAGTTCTCCCGCGCGACCAAGCCGGCCGACCCGGTGTCGCCGTCCGCGCCGCTCTCCGCGCTGGTCGGCGCCTGCGCCGGCGGGCTGCTCGGCGGGCTCGCGCTGCTGGTCCGGCCGAAGCGGGCCGCCGGGCGCGCCGAGGGCCGGCACTCCCGGCCGGCCGGCGCCCCCGGGACCACCGGCGCCGCGGTGCCCGCGCCCGCCGCCCACCGGCCGGAAACGGAGGCGGTGTGACCACGGGAGGAGCGCTGCGGACCGAGATCTGCCGTGACACGGAGGGCTTCGGGCGGCTGGCGGCCGAGTGGACGGCGCTGTACGGGCGCTGTTCCTCCGCCACCCCGTTCCAGTCCCACTCCTGGCTGTACTCCTGGTGGCTCTCGTACGGGCGGCCCGGTGCCCTGCGGGTGGTGCTCGTACGGGACGGGGCCGGTGCGCTGGTGGCCGCGGCGCCGCTGATGCGGGCACGCGGGCCACTGCCGGTGCTGACCCAACTGGGCGGCCCCATCAGCGACTTCACCGACGTGCTGCTCGACGACGAGCGGCCGGAGGCGGCGGCCGTCCTGGCCGGGGCGATCGCCCGTACGGCCCGGGGCGCGGTCGTCGACCTGCGCGAGGTGCGGCCCGGCGCCGCCGTCGAGCGGGTCTTCGCCCAGTGGCGCGGGCCGCGCCGCCGGCTGCCCGACTCGCTCTGCCTGGAGCTGCCCGCCGTCCCCATGGAGGGCCTGCTCGAACGGATCCCCTCCGGGAAGGCCCAGCGGGTCCGCGCCAAGCTGCGCAAGCTCGACGCGCTCGGCATCGACGCGCGGGTGGTGACCGGCCCCGACGTGCCCGCCGCCCTCGACCGCCTTCTGACCCTCCATCAACTCCAGTGGCGGGGGCGGGGGGTCACCGCCGAGCACACCAGCGAGCGGTTCGCCCAGCACCTGACCCGGGCGGTCCGGCCCATGGTGGAGCGCGGTGACGCGATGGTCACCGAGTTCCGGCTCGGCGGCGACGTGGTGGCCGCCGACCTCACCCTGATGTCGCCGCGCCTCGCCGGCGGCTACCTGTACGGCGCCGACCCGGTGCTGCGGGAGCGGAAGGTCGACGTCGCCGCGATGCTGCTGCGGCACGGGGCCCGGGAGACCAGCGCGGGCGGCCGGGCCACGCTGAGCATGCTGCGGGGCAGCGAGCCGTACAAGCACCACTGGCGGCCGGAGCCGGTCCGCAACCGGCGGCTGCTGCTCACCGGCCGCGGTACGGCCCCGCTGCTGTGGCTCCGCGCGGGCGCGGCCGACGCCCGGCGCTGGGCGGCCCGGCAGGCGCGGGAGCGGGCCGGGGCCGGCCGGCGCCTCGCCCGCCTGCCCGGCCGCGCGCCCGCGCCCCGCGCCTGACCGTCAGAAGGGCCAGACCCCGTTGAGGGCCCCCTTCCAGTCGAGGTCGACCCCCAGGTCGAGGTCGTCCTTCCACCCCGTCTCCTTGGGCACGCACACCGGCCCACCGATCCAGCTCTCCACCCACGCCCCGAGCTCGACCTTCCAACAGTCGGGCTTGGGCTCGGGCTTGGGTTCCGGCTTAGGCTCGGGCTTCGGTTCCGGCTTGGGTTCCGGCTTCGGCTCAGGCTTCGGTTCCGGCTTCGGCTCGGGCTCGGGCTTCGGTTCCGGCTCGGGCTCAGGCTTCGGTTCGGGCTTGGGCTCAGGCTTGGGCTCGGGCTTCGGTTCCGGCTTGGGCTCAGGCTTGGGTTCCGGCTTCGGCTCAGGCTTCGGCTCGGGCTTCGGTTCCGGCTTGGGCTCAGGCTTGGGTTCCGGCTTCGGCTCAGGCTTCGGTTCCGGCTTGGGTTCCGGCTTGGGCTCAGGCTTCGGCTCGGGCTTCGGTTCCGGCTTGGGCTCAGGCTTGGGTTCCGGCTTCGGCTCAGGCTTCGGCTCAGGCTTCGGTTCCGGCTTCGGTTCCGGCTTCGGCTCAGGAACCGTCGGGTCGACAGGATCCACCGGATCGACCGGGTCAACAGGATCGACCGGGTCCACCGGATCCACCGGGTCAACAGGATCGACCGGATCCACCGGATCCACCGGATCCACCGGATCCACCGGATCCACCGGCACCGAAGGCTCCGCCCCGTACAGCAATTCCCGGAAGACGCGGGACGACTGCGGGTTCTCGTCGCACTGCCAGACGCCGTGCGGGCAGTAGTCCGTGATCGTGTGGTACAGCGGCTTGTGCTCCCGGATCCACTCCAGCATGCGCCGCATGTACGTGGGATTGTCGCCGTTCCGGAAGAGCCCCCATTCGGGGTAGGAGATCTGCTTTCCGTGCTCGGCCGCGAATTCGACCTGTTTCCGCAGTCCGTACGGCTCGTTCACGTGCCGGTCGAAATCGGCGCCGGGCGGCTGGTCGTACGAGTCCATGCCGATGATGTCGACGACGTCGTCGCCCGGATAGCACTCCGTCCACGGCACGGCGTCCAGGCCCCGGCTCGGGTTGAAGTCGAAGCGGAACTTCCCGCCGGGCACGGACCGCATGGTCGTGACGATCCGGTTCCAGTACTTCTTCCAGGCCGTCGGGTCCGGCCCGCACCGGTGGGTGTACGTGGTGCCGTTCATCTCCCAGCCGAGGACGAGGACCGTGTCCAGGGCCCCGGCCTCGACGAGCCGGCGGGCGAGGGTGCGGAAGTGGTGGTCGTAGTAGCCGGCGGCGCCGAGCTGGAGCTGGCGGCGGACCTCCTGGTCGGAGACCCCGGCCTCGTTCCGCTCCAGCATGGGGACGTTGAGGACGAGCAGCCGGTCCCGCTTGGCGTTGCGCCAGTCGGCCCAGGCGTCGAGGAAGCCGGGCGGGCCCTCGATGTTGGACCAGAGGTCGCCGGGCAGGTACGTGTGGCCCACGCGGAGCTCACGGCCGCCGAGCCAGCGCTCCAGCTGGCCGATCCGGGCGACCCCGAGCTCGCCCGAATCGAGGAAGGCCCCCATGGCGCTGGTGGCGGGGAGAGTCGGACCGGGGGCCTCCGTCGTTAGGGATGCGTCGGCACGGGCGGGTGCCGACAGCACGACGGAACCCGAGACGAGGAGGCCGGCGGTGATCACCCCCAGCCATGTCCTTCTTTTTCTCGGTGTTCCTCCGACAGGTTCCATGGCCGCTCCTTCGCACGCACGCCATTTGACGATCAGTCAATCCGATGTTCTGAAAGTATTCCTAATGAGCCGACCGTGAACTCGGCTTCCCTCCGCTCCGTAGTCCATTAGTGGATTTCATCGCCCAGTTGGGGCACCCGAGATGAAGGTGCAATGCCCGTGCCGCCTTTCGACACCCGCGTACCCGCAGTCCTCGTGCGGCTCGACCGGAACCCCTTCCACCACGGGACCCTGGGCGCCGCCCGCTCCCTGGGCCGGGCCGGGATCCCGGTCCACGCGGTCGTCGAACCGGCCGACGGGCCGGTGACCCGCTCGCGGTACGTGCGCTCGGTCCGGGCCCGCCCCGCCTCCGCCACCTCCGCCGAACTGGCCGCGCTGCTGCTCCGGATCGCGGGCGAGGTCACCGACGCCCCGTCAGATCCCGTCCTCGCCGTCCCCCTGGACGACGTCAGCGCCCTCGCCCTCGCCCGCCGCCGCGCCGAGCTGGCCGACCGGGTCCTGCTGCCCGAGCAGACCGAGGAGCAGCTGCTGCGGGTCGCGGACAAGGCGTCCCTCGCCGGCACCTGCGCCGCCCTGGGCCTCCCGCACCCCCGTACCGAACTCCCCGCCAGCGCCGAGGAGGCCGCCGCCATGGCCTGGGCGCTCGGGCTGCCGGTGGTCGCCAAGTGGAGCCGCCCCTGGCTGCTGCCCGCCGGCGCGGGGCTGCGGAGCACGACGATCCTCCGCTCGCTCGCCGAGGTCCGGGAGCTGTACGGACGCACCCCGCAGGCCGGCAGCCGGCTGCTGCTCCAGGAGCTGCTGCCGCCGGGCCGGGACCTCGACTGGTTCTTCCACGGGTACGCGGACACCGAGGGGCGCTGCGCCGCCGGGGCCACCGGCCGCAAGGAACGCTCCTGGCCGGACGGGGCCGGGCTGACCGCCGTCGGCCGCTGGGCGCCCAACCCGGAGGTGGACCGGGCCGCCCGCGACCTCCTCGGCGCGCTCGGCTACCGGGGCGTGTGCGACCTCGACTTCCGCCTCGACCGGGACACCGGCGCGTACCACCTGCTCGACTTCAACCCGCGCCCCGGCGCCCAGTTCCGGCTCTTCGCCGACGCCGGCGGGCTCGACGTGGTGCGGGCCCTGCACCTGGACCTCACCGGCCGGCCCGTGCCGCCGCACCTGCCCGCGTACGGCCGCCGCTTCGTCGTGGAGAACTACGCGGCGCTCTCCCTGCTCGCCTCCCCGCGCCGCCGGTCCACCGCCGGTCCGGGCACCGCCCGCCGGCCCGGCGAGCGCGCCTGGTTCGCCGCCGACGACCCGCTGCCCGCCCTCGTCATGGGCCGCGCCTGGCTCGCCCACCTGCTGCGCAGGGCCCTGGCGACGGCCCGGCGGCGGCTCGCGGCCGGCCGGCCCCGGCACCCGGCCGCCCTGCCGGGCCCCTCGGCCCCCACCTCCTCCACCACCCAGCTCACCCGGCGATGAAGACGGAAGACACGATGGCGAACGCGACGGCGAAGACGCATCCGGCACACGACCTGGTGGTCGTCGGAGCCGGCCCGTACGGGCTCTCGGTGGCCGCGCACGCGGTCGCCCGCGGGCTCGGCCCGGTCACCTTCGGCCGCCCCATGGAGTCCTGGCACGCCATGCCCGGCGGCATGTTCCTCAAGTCCGAGCCGTGGGCCTCGCACCTCTCCGACCCGGCGGGCGCCTACGGGCTCGACGCGTACGCGGCCGGCCGGGGCGTGCGCGCCGAGCACGGCGTCCCGCTGCCCGTCTCCCTCTTCGCCGAGTACGGCGACTGGTTCGCCCGGCAGGCCGTCCCCGCCGTCGACGAGCGGCTGATCGCCTCGGTGGCGCCCGCCCCCGGCGGCTTCGCGCTCACCACCGAGGACGGCGAGACGCTGCGGACCCGGACGGTCGCCCTCGCCGTCGGCGTCCTGCCCTTCCGGGAGATCCCCGGCCCGCTCCGGCACCTCCCCCGCCGATACGCCACCCACTCCAGCCACCACGGCGACCTCGGCGCCCTCGCCGGGCGGGACGTCACCGTCGTCGGCGCCGGCCAGGCCGCCCTGGAGACCGCCGCCCTGCTCGCCGAGGGCGGCGCCGCCGCCGTACGGATCGTCGCCCGGACCGGCCGGCTGCGCTGGAACACCCCGCCGCCCGCCCTCCACCGGGGGCCCTGGCCCGCCCTGCGGGCCCCGCACACCGGCCTCGGCTGCGGCTGGCGGAACAAGCTGTACGCCGACGCCCCGGGCGCCTTCCGGCGGCTGCCCGCCGCCACCCGCGCGCGGCTCTTCGGCTCGGCGCTCGGACCGGCCGGCGCCTGGTGGCTGCGCGAGCGGTTCGCCGCCGTCACCGACGTCCGGCTCGGCCACCGGATCACCGCGGCGGCCGTCACCGGCGACGAACGCCTCCGGCTCGACGTGGAGGGCCCCGAGGGGGCCACCGTCTGGGAGACCGACCACGTGGTCGCCGCCACCGGCTTCGTCCCGGCCCTCGACCGGGCCTCGGTCCTGGACCCGGCGCTGCGGTCCGCGCTGCGCACGACCGGGCCGGCGGGCTCGCCCGAGGTCGGCGCCCTCTTCGAGTCCTCCTGGCCGGGCCTCTTCGTCGCCGGGCTGCTCACCGCCCCCTCGTACGGCCCCTCGATGCGTTTCGTCCTCGGCGCCGGCTACACGGCGGGCCGGCTGGTCGAGGGGGTGTGCCGGCGGCTGCGCGCCGGGGGCCGGAGCGGCGCGGTCGGCCGGCCGCGCGGCGGCGAACGGGCCGTCTCCGCCCGGGTGTAGACGCGGCCCGGCCCCGGGGAGGGGGGGGGGGCCCGGGGCGGGGGGGGGGGGGGG
>NZ_JBEZUZ010000150.1:0-10057 GCF_040636735.1 Streptomyces sp. NPDC035033
CCCGGGCCCGGCGGGTCAGCCGGTCGGACCCCCGCCGGTCGCCGCCCGGCGCCCGGCCGGGGACCCTGGAGGGAGTGCGGTCGCGGGTCCCGGCCCGGGGGCGCACGGCCCGGCGGCGGGCCTCGACTGGTCAGGAGTGTTCAGGTGGCGCACCCTCGGGGAGCGGCGGGCGGTGGGCGGCGGGGCGGGCGGCCCGTCGGCCGTACCGTCCGCGCCGTCGCGCACCGGGGGCCGTACGGGGGCGCCCCGCAGGCCCCGACCGCCCCGTACGGGGGGACCCGGAGGTTCCTGCGGGCGCTGCCGCCGCTGATCATCGCGGGCGGGATCGCCTTCGACCTGTCCACCCCGGCCGCGTACACCGCCTCGCCGCTCTTCTCCGCCGCCCCGCTGGTCGCCGCCCCGTTCTTCTCCCGGCTCACCACCCTGCTGACCGGGCTCGCCGCGATCCTCGCCTCGATCGGGCTGCACGCGTACAACGGCACGCTCCGGGACGTGCCCTCGCTCACCGAGACGCTGACCGTGGTGACGGTCTCCGCGCTGGCGATGGTGATCAACCTGGTGGTGCGGCGCAGCGGGGAGCGCCTCGCGTCGGCGCGGGTGATCGCGGAGGCGGCGCAGCGGGCGGTGCTGCCCGTGCCGGCGGAGCGGATCGGGGGGCTCCAGTGCGCGGCGCGGTACGAGGCGGCGCAGGCCGACGCGTTCATCGGCGGGGACCTGTTCGCGGTGCAGGACACCCCGCACGGGGTGCGGCTCGTGGTGGGGGACGTGCGGGGCAAGGGGATGGACGCGGTGGAGGCGGTGGCCGTGGTCATCGGCGCCTTCCGGGAGGCGGCCGAGCAGGAGGCGACGCTGGAGGGGGTGGCGCGGCGCCTGGAGCGGGCCCTCACCCGCGAGGGGGCCCGGCGCGAGGGGCTCGACGCCTTCGAGGGGTTCACCACGGCGGTGCTGGCGGAGGTCCCGCGGGCGGGCGGGCGCGTCCGCCTGGTGAACCGGGGGCATCCGCCGCCGCTGCTGCTGTACGGGGACGGGCGCCTGGAGACGGTCGAACCGGCCGAGCCGGCGCTGCCGCTCGGGATGGGCGAGCTGTCCGTCTGGCCGGACCGGGCGGACGAGCGGCCGTACCCGCCGGGCGCGACCCTGCTCTTCTACACGGACGGCGTGTCGGAGGCGCGGAACGCGCACGGCGTCTTCTACGACCCGGCGGCCCGGCTCGCCGGGGCGGTCTTCCCGGGGCCGGAGGAACTGCTCGACGCGCTCGTCGACGACGTGCGGCGGCACACGGGCGGCGGTTCGACGGACGACATGGCGCTGCTCGCGGTCAGCCGGCCGGCGGCCGGGGCCCCGGAGCGGCGGCGGACGATGCCGGTGGTGCCGCCGGGACCGGCCCCCTCCTGAGGTCCGGTCACCGTCCGTGCTCGCGGGGTGTCACAGTGATAACAATTGACACAAGGTCAGATTCCCGGGGTTTGCCGGTGGCGCACTGAAGGGGGGTCAACTCGGGCGAATCCCTGCCAATTCGATGAATGATCAAGGGGAACGGCTTGGAATCGGAGCACCGTGTCTATTAACGTTCGATAACGCAGCGCGGTCGTCCCAGCCGTCGCAAGAGACGGCTCCGTGCGCACGTGCCGAATCCCGAAAGGGAACCGGGGAACCATCCCTTGGGGTGAATCGGGCCCCTCGCACCTCCCCCGTGCGAACACGCCCGTAGGAGACCTTCCTGCTCCGAACCCGTCAGCTAACCCGGTAGGCGAGAAGGAAGGAAAGGAGCGCGCCTCCGTGGCGTCCAACACCCCCGTACCCGGAGCCCCCTTCGAGCCCTTCGGAGGCCCGGGTGCCTTCGGAGCGGACGACCCGGCCGGCTCCGCGCCGGACGCGTACGAGACCGCGTCCTTCACCCCCGCGCCCGGCGAGTGGAACCCCACCGAGGGCTCCCTGCGCGCCGAGAGCCGCTCCGGCGGCCGGCACCGGGTCGTGAAGCAGCGCTCCAACTTCGCCCGCTCCTCCACCGTCCTCGGCGTCGGCGTCATCGCCGCCGTCGGCGCCGGCGGCCTCGCCACCGCGCAGGAGAAGGCCCCGGTCGCGATCTCCCTCCCGGACCTTCCCGACCTCGGCCTGCCGGACGCCCACGACCTCCCCGGCGTCGGCGACCTCCTCCCCGGCGGCGAGCAGGAGACCGCCCCGGCCCGGGACTCCGCGCCGGTCGCCGCGGGCGGCGCGGCCGCGAAGCCGCTGACCTCGATCACGTACACCGCCCCGGCCGACACCGCCTCCACCGCCGCCGAGGAGCGCACCGCCTCCGCCGCCGACGCCGGCGAGGCCCTGCGCGCCCGCATCCTCCAGCAGGCCGAACAGCAGCAGCAGGCCGCCGTCGACGCCGAGAAGCTGGCCGCCGAGAAGGCCGCCGCGGAGAAGGCCGCCGCGGACGCCGCCGCCAAGGCGGAGGCCGCCGCGAAGGCCGAGGCCGAGGCGAAGGCCAAGGCGGAGGCGGAGCGCCTCGCCGCCGAGAAGGCCGAGGCCGAGCGCATCGCCGCGGAGAAGGCGGAGGCCGAGCGGCTCGCCCGGCTGGCCGCCAGCTACTCCATGCCGCTCTCCTCGTACACGCTCACCTCCACCTACATGCAGTCCGGTTCGATGTGGTCCTCCGGCTACCACACCGGCCTCGACTTCGCCGCCCCCACCGGCACCCCGCTCAAGGCGGTGCACGGCGGCACCATCACGTCCGCCGGCTGGTCCGGTTCGTACGGCTACCGGATCGTCCTGGAGCTGGAGGACGGCACCGAGATCTGGTACTGCCACCTCTCCTCCATGACCGTCGCCGCCGGCCAGACCGTCACCACCGGCGAGACCATCGGCCGCGTCGGCGCCACCGGCAACGTCACCGGCCCCCACCTCCACATGGAGGTCCACACCCCCGACGGCTCGGGCATCGACCCGGCGGAGTGGCTGCGCTCCAAGGGCCTGACCGTCTGACGGGCCCCGTGCCTTCCGGCCGGGGTTCAGGCTCCCCGGCCGGAATACGCCCGGCGGCGCAGGGGGTTGATCACCTCATGACCTCACCTCTGCGCCCGCTGGGCACCTCCGATCTGCGCGTCTTCCCGCTCGCCCTCGGCGGCAACGTCTTCGGCTGGAGCGCCGACGAGCGGCAGTCCTTCGCCGTCCTCGACGCCTACGCCGCCGCCGGCGGCAACTTCGTGGACACCGCCGACGTCTACTCGGAGTGGGTCGAGGGCAACGAGGGCGGCGAGTCCGAGACGATCATCGGCCGCTGGCTGGCCTCCCGCGGCAACCGCTCCGACATCGTCGTCGCCACCAAGGTCGGCGCCCACTCCCGCTTCAAGGGCCTGTCCGCCCCCACCATCAAGGCCGGCGCCGAGGAGTCCCTGCGCCGCCTCGGCACCGACCACATCGACCTCTTCTACACGCACTTCGACGACGAGTCGGTGCCGGTGGAGGAGATCGTCACCGCCCTCGACCAGCTGGTGAAGGAGGGCAAGGTGCGGGCCGTCGCCGCCTCCAACATCTCCCCGGAGCGGCTGCGGGCCTCCCTCGACTTCGCCGAGGCCGAGGGGCTCGCCCGGTACGTGGCGCTCCAGCCCGAGTACAACCTCGTCGCCCGCGAGAAGTACGAGGGCCCGCTCCTCGACGCCGTCGCCGGCGCGGGCCTCGCCGCCGTCCCGTACTTCGGCCTCGCGTCCGGCTTCCTCACCGGCAAGTACCGGCCCGGCCGGACCGTCGAGAGCGTCCGCGCCCCCCGCGCCTCCGCCCTCGCCGGGACCGCGCGCGGCCAGGCCGTGCTCGCCGCCCTCGACGAGGTCGCCGAGGCCCACGGCGCCGAGCCGGCGACCGTCGCCCTCGCCTGGCTCGCCTCCCGCCCCACGGTCGCCGCTCCGATCGCCTCGGCCCGCACGGTCGAGCAGCTGCCGGCCCTGGTCGCGGTCGCCGGTCTGACCCTGACGGACGACGAGACCGCCCGCCTCACGGCCGCCTCCGAGACGGCCTAACCCTTGTAGGGGTTGTAGCCGCCGTAGTCGAGGTACTGCGGCGGCACCCACACCCGGCCGGTGGCCCGCGCCGCGTACGAGAGCGCGGGCGCGGCCGTCGCCCTGCGCTGCCACAGGTGGTGCAGCAGCTCCTGCTCGCGGGCGGCGAAGTCCGGCACCGGGACCGTGCCCCGCCGGGCCCGCTCGCGCAGGAAGGCGAGGGTGGTGGCGAAGGACTCGTACTCGCCGACCGTCCGCGCCCCCACCTTGCCGTACGTACGGGACGCCACCTGGCGCGCGGTGCGGCGGGCCCGCATCGAGGAGAGCGCCAGCGGCTCCTCCGGGGAGAGCCAGCCGGCCGCCGCGTACGCCGGGAGCACGGCGGCGATGGTGCGCAGCTCCTTCTGCCGGCTCCAGATCGCGAGCCAGGTCAGCAGCCCGAAGGCCGGGACCATGAACATCGCGTACACGGCGTAGAAGGCGAGCGGGCCGCCGAAGGTCGCGGAGCCGTTCCACAGCGCGTGGACGCCCATCGCGAGCAGCAGTCCGGCGAGCGGCAGCAGCACCTTCCGCGGCCTCTGCCGCCTGCCGCGCGGGGCGAGCGCGGCCAGGCCGAAGCCGATGCCGGTGAGCACGGTGAAGAGCGGGTGCGCGAACGGCGACATCACGACCCGGACGAAGAAGGTGCCGGCGGTGACCGCGCCGATGCCGCCGTCGCCGAGGTCCTGGTCCTCGCCGAAGGCGTTGCCCAGGTAGAGGATGTTCTCGGTGAACGCGAAGCCGGTCGCGGTGAAACCGGCGATCACCACCCCGTCGACCAGGCTCCGGAAGTCCCGCCGCCGGAAGAGGAAGAGCAGCAGGATCGCGGCGGCCTTCGCGGACTCCTCCACCACCGGGGCGATCACGGTGGCGCCGAGGTCGTCGGCGGAGTTCGGGTCGGCGGTCGCGGTGGCGATCCAGCGGACGGCGAAGGTGTTCGCCAGGATCGCGACCAGGGCGGCGGCGAACGCGCCCCACGCGAAGGCGAAGAGCAGGTTCTTCCACGGCCCCGGCTCGACCCGGTCGAGCCACCGGAACGCGGCCATGAGCAGCGGTACGGGAAGCACCGCGAGCCCGAGCCCGACGAGGAAGCCCTCCGTGCCGGTCTGCTCCCGCACCAGCGCCAGGATCACCAGGGCGCAGAGCGCGAGCAGGGTGATCAGGGCGACGGCCCGCACGATCCGGCTCCGCCAGAAGGCCCGCCGCGGCCGGTACCGCCACTGGCTCCGGTCCGCGGCCACGGCGAACGACGGCTCGTCGCCCTCCCGAGCGGGCACGTCGGCGTGATCGGCGGCGTGACCGGTCGCCTCGACGGCCGGCGGCCCGGCCTGGGCCGGCAGGGACAGGGACCCGGGTGGCGGGCCGGTCCGGGACTCGGCCGGGAGCTCGGCCGGCGACTCGGTCGGGGGTTCGGGCTGGGGTGGCGGCATGGGGTGCGTCACGGACCGACCCTAACGACCCGCACCGACAGGGGCGACGGGGTTACCCGAGGACGGAGGTCACTTCCGGGAGGTCACTTCCGGGAGGTCACTTCCGAGAGGTCACTTCCGGCGGAAGAGCAGGTCGTGCACGACGTGCCCCTTGTCCAGGCCCTGCCCCTCGAACCGGGTCAGCGGCCGGAAGGCGGGACGGGGGGCGTAACCGCCCTCGGGGACCGTGTTCTCGAAGTCGGGATGCGCGGACAGCACCTCCAGCATCTGCTCCGCGTACGGCTCCCAGTCCGTGGCGCAGTGCAGGATCCCGCCCGGCTTCAGCCGGGTCGCGAGCAGCGTCAGGAACTCGGGCTGGATGAGCCGCCGCTTGTGGTGCCGCTTCTTGGGCCACGGGTCCGGGAAGTAGACGCGGCAGCCGTCGAGGGCGGCCGGGTCGAGCATCTCGCGCAGCAGGATGATCGCGTCGCCGTTGGCGACCCGGACGTTGGTCAGCCCGCCCCGGTCCGCGAGCCCGAGGAGGTTGCCCTGGCCGGGCGTGTGCACGTCGACGGCGAGGATGCCGGTGCCGGGGTCGGCGGCGGCCATCTGCGCGGTCGCCTCGCCCATCCCGAAGCCGATCTCCAGGACGACCGGCAGCCCGCCGAACATCTCCCGCAGGTCCAGCACCCGCTTGCCGTCGATGTCCAGACCCCAGTCCGGCCACCGCTTCAGCATCGCCTCGGCCTGCCCGGCCGTCACCCGGCTCCGGCGCGGCTGGAAACTCCGGATCCGCCGCTCGAAGTGCGCCCCCGCGGGGTCCGGCGAGGGTCCCTCGCCGGGCGCGAACATACGACTGCCGCGGCGCGCGGCGGGCTCGGTGCGGTTCTCATGCTGCTCAGACACAATGCCCCCATCGTACGGCGCCCGCGCCTGCGGGGCCGTCCGCGATGCCACCGCACCGCTCCGTTGCGGGCTGCGCCGCCGTTTCGTTGTGGGCAGGCGTTCCGCTGGGGCGGAACGGGTGGGCACAACGAAACGGCACCCTCAGCGGTGCCTCCGCGACCGGGCCTGGACCCGCACCACAGGTGCGCCGCGCACCGGGTGCGGGTTCAGGCCCGGAAAGCCTTGGCCCGGCAGGGGGCGCCGTCCCTGTGCCCACCCGTCCCGCCCCAGCGGGACGATTGCCCACAGGGACGGCGGGGCGCGGCCCACAGGGACGCCGGGGCGCAGCCCACACGGGACGGCGGGCGCAGCCCGTACGGGACGGCGGGGCGCGCGGCCCGTACAAGGGGGCGGCGGTGGAGGCGCCGCCTACAGGAGGGTCAGCGCCCGGCGGGCGATCTCGCGCCCGATGGGCAGCGACGCCGTCGCCGCAGGCGAAGGCGCGTTCAGGACGTGCACCGCCCGCACTCCCTCCCGGATGAGGAAGTCGTCCACCAGCGTCCCGTCCCGCAGCACCGCCTGCGCCCGCACCCCCGCCGCCACCGGCCGCAGATCCGCCTCGTCGACCCCCGGCAGCAGCCTGCGCACCGCCTCCGTGAAGGCCCGCTTCGACAGGGAGCGGTGCAGTTCGCCCGCCCCGTACCGCCAGTGCCGGCGCGCGATGGTCCAGGACCCGGGCCACGCGAGCGTGCCGGCGAGTTCGCCGGGGCGGACGACCCCCCAGCCGTACCCCTCGCGCGCCAGCGCCAGCACCGCGTTCGGCCCGATGTGGACGCCGCCGTCGATGCCGCGCGTGAGGTGCACGCCGAGGAACGGGAAGGCGGGGTCCGGCACCGGGTAGACCAGGCCCCGCACCGAGGAGGGGTCGGCCAGCTCGTAGTACTCGCCCCGGAAGGGGACGATCCGCATGCCCGGCTCGTCCCCGGCGAGCCGCGCGATCCGGTCGCAGTGCAGCCCCGCGCAGTTCACCAGGACCTTGCCGCGCACGATCCGCTGGTCGGCGGTCCGGACGGCGACGCCCCACGGGCGCCGGTCGATCGCGGTGACCTCCGCGCCGTACAGGATCTCGGCCCCGGAGGACTCGGCGAGCCGCAGAGCGACCCACTTGTAGTCGACGATGCCGGTGGTGCCGACGTGGATCGCGGCGAGCCCCCGCACGCGGGGCTCGTACTCGGCGATCTGCGCCGCGCCGAGCTCGCGCACCGGGATGCCGTTCTCCCGCCCGCGCTGGACCAGGGCGTGCAGCCGGGGCAGCTCCTCGCGCGCGGTGGCGACGACGAGCTTGCCCGTCACCTCGTGCGGAATGTCCCACTCCGCGCAGAACTTGACCATCTCCGCGGCGCCCTCGACGGCGAACCGCGCCTTCAGGGAGCCGGGCCGGTAGTAGATGCCGCTGTGGATGACCCCGCTGTTGCGCCCGGTCTGGTGGCGGGCGGGCCCCTCCTCCTTCTCCAGGACGGCGACGCGGGTGCCGGGGGCGGCGCGCTGGATCGCGTACGCCGTCGACAGACCGACGATCCCGCCGCCGATCACCAGCACGTCACAGTCGAACACAGCGCCACCTCCCACCCCTGATAGTGCACTGGCCCGCCGGCATTCCCGCTAAACGCCCATCCCGTGGGACGCGCGTCACGCTCCCGCGCGCCCCGGCACGCCGCCGCGGCGCGCGGGCGCACGCCGTCACTTCCGTCACGCCGTCACCCGGCCGGGCCGGTGGCCGGGCCGGTGGTCACGCCGGCGCGACCAGGAGCGGCCGGGCCCGTTCCCGCAGCTCCATGACCCGCGGCTCGTGCCCGTACGGCTCCAGGCGGTGCAGCAGGTCCCGTACGTACTCCGTGGTCCGCGCGGAGGAGATCCGGCCGGCCACCTCCACCGCGCGCGTGCCCGCCGCGCAGGCCGCGTCGAGGTTGCCGGACTCCAGCTCGGCGACGGCCGAGACGACGAGCCGCAGCCCGTGCGAGCGGACGAACTCCTCGGTGGGCCGGGACAGCGCCTGCTCGGTGAAGCGCCGCACCTCGCGCGGCATCCTGAGGTCCCGGTAGCACTCGGCGGCGTCCGCGCAGAACCGGTCGTACGAGTAGAAGCCCAGCCACGTGGGATCGGTGTCGCCCTCCCGGGAGCGCTCCAGCCACCCCTCGGCGGACTTCAGCGCCCCCGCCGCGGCGGGCCCGTCGCCGGCCTTGGCGTGGGCGCGGGCCTCGACGAGCCGGAAGAAGGACATGGTGCGGGCGGTGGCGAGCCCCCGGTTCCGTTCGAGCGCGGCCTGCGCGAGGTCCACGCCCTCGTCGGCGAAGCCCCGGTAGGTGGCCTGGAGGGACATCGAGGCCAGGACGTAGCCGCCGAGCGGCACGTCGGCCGCGGCGCGGGCGAGCCGCAGGGCCTGGATGTAGTACCGCTGGGCGGCCTCCTGCTGCCCGGTGTCGAAGGCCATCCACCCGGCCAGCCGGGTCAGTTCGGCCGTCGCCCCGAAGAGGGCCCGGCCGACCTCGTCGGAGTACGAGCCGAGCAGCAGCGGCGCCGCGTCCACCCTTAAGCACTCGGGCACCATCGAGGAACGCCAGTCCCCGCCGCCGTACTTGGAGTCCCACTTGCGGGCGTCCTCGGCGGCCTCGCGCAGCTTGGCGACGTCGCTGTGGCCCACGCGCACGTGCTCCCCGGTCCCGTCCGGTCCCGGCCCGCCGCCCGGCCGTCCGGCCTCCCGCTCCACCGACGGGTCGGCGGGGGTGATCAGCCACCGGGAGGCCGGCGTCGCGTAGGCGCTGACCGAGAAGGAACCGGCCAGCGACTGCCAGATCCCGCCCCCGCCGGCCCGCCGGCCGGCGAGATCCAGCCGGTAGAGGTCGGTGGCGGCGCGGACCGCCTCGCCCACGTCCCGGGGGAAGGCGAGGCCCACCTCGGGCGCCGGGTCGGCGTCCGCGAGCCCGATCTCGTGCAGCGGCACGGGCCGGCCCAGCTTCTGTCCGATCGCGGCGGCGATCAGGTGCGGGGCGGCGCCCTGCGGCACCATCCCCTTGGAGACCCAGCGGGCCACCGAGGTCTTGTCGTAACGAAGCGTCAGACCGCGCTGCGCGCCGAGGTCGTTGACGCGCCGGGCGAGGCCGGCGTTGCTGATTCCCGCGAGGGCGAGAACGGCGCCGAGCTTCTCGTTCGGCCCGCGTTGCTCCCTGGACATGACGCCACCCCTCGACATCCAGACGGCCGCCGCGCCGCCGGGCATAGGCGTGCGGCATTCGTAAGCACAGCGTAGTTCGCCGCATCCCCACCGTTAAGGGGCGGAGTTCCGTATGGCGAGATTGTTGTGTGAACAGCCGACCGGGGGCGCCCGCCCGCCGGGTCGTGCTCCGCCCGTGTGGCCGTGCGCCCGGCCGTGCGCTCTCGCCGCTCCCGGGGCGGGGGCGTTTCCATGAGTGCTGCGTGGGTCGGCCCGTCCGGCCGGGAGGCGGCGCCCCGTCGGGCGCCGGGTCCCGCACCGGTGGGCCGGGGGACACCGCCGCCCCATTCCCCGCGGGCGGCGGACGGCTCCGGGAGGCGGGTCGCCACCCGGCCCCCCCGCCACCGGGCCCCCCCCCGGGGGGGGGGGGCCGGGGGGGGGGGGGGGGGGGGGGGGGGGGGCCGGGCCGGGGGGGGGGGGCGGAGGCGGCTTCGTGGCTCATGTACACAGGGTGACGGGCCCGACGTCGT
>NZ_JBEZUZ010000151.1:0-9885 GCF_040636735.1 Streptomyces sp. NPDC035033
GGACGGCGTGACGGCGTCACGCCGTCCCGGCACGCGTCCGAGCTCAGTCGCCCCTCGCCGTGACCTTCGCCGCGGCCGTACCGGCCGTGCCGTGCCGTTCGGCCCAGGACTCCAGGGCGGTACGGCAGGCGTGGTCCAGGTGGTGGAGGCCGGACAGGTCCAGTTCGACGGGCCGGTCCCGGGGCAGCGCCTCCAGGCTGTCGAGGATCTTCGGCAGCCGGAGGAACGTCGCGTTGCCCGACAGGTGCGCCTGGACGGGGCCCGCGCCCTTGTCCACGATCTCCAGATGCGCGTGCGACGCGTCCCACGCGGATTTGGCGACCGACAGCGCGATGCCGATCAGGACGCCCTCGAACATGTTCACCGCGACGATCGACCCGGCGGTGACCACGAGGATCAGGGCCTCGCCCCGGTGCGTCCGCCACAGGCTCACCAGCCGGCGGAACGGGATCAGCTTCCACCCCGCGTGGACGAGGATGCCGGCCAGCGCGGGCAGCGGGATCAGGGCCAGCGCCCAGGGCAGCAGCGCGGCGAACAGCAGCAGCCAGACGCCGTGCAGCACCCGGGACGCCTTGGTCCTCGCCCCCGCCGCCACATTGGCCGAACTGCGGACGATGACCGCCGTCATGGGGAGCGCGCCGAGCGCGCCGCAGACCGCGTTGCCCGCGCCCTGCGCCATGAGCTCCTTGTCGTAGTCGGTGCGCGGACCGTCGTGCAACCGGTCCACGGCCGCGGCGCTGAACAGGCTCTCGGCCGAGGCGATCAGGGTGAAGGCGAGGACCGTGCCGATGACGGCCGGGGTGGCGAGCGCGCCGAAGGCGTCCGCGCCGGGCAGCCGTACGGCGTCCAGCAGGCCGTGCACCTCGACGCGCCCGACCTCGACCCCGAGCAGCGGTACGGCCACCGTCGCCAGGCCCACCGCGGCGAGCGCGCCCGGCACCGCCTGCGCGCGCTCGGGCAGCTTCTTCCACAGCACCATCACGGCGACGGTGCCCGCGCCGATCGCCAGGGAGACCAGCGCCTGCGTGCTGCCCAGCACGTCGACGACCGCCCCGGGCAGGCCCAGGAGCTTGTCCACGCCGGAGGCCGGCGCCTTCAGGCCGGCCGCCGCGTAGAGCTGACCGGCGATGATCACCAGGCCGATGCCGGCCAGCATGCCCTCGACCACGGAGAGGGATATGGCGCGGAACCACCGCCCCAGCCCGAGGGCGCCCATGGCCAGTTGGAGGAGGCCGGCGGCCAGCACGATCGCGCCGAGCACGGGCAGCCCGTGGGCGCGGACCGCCTCGAAGACCAGCACGGTCATCCCGGCGGCCGGCCCGGACACCTGGAGGCTGCTGCCCGGCAGCAGTCCGGTGACCAGTCCGCCCACGATGCCCGTGACGAGCCCGACCTCCGCGGGCACTCCGGAGGCGACGGCGATGCCCACGCACAACGGCAGGGCGACCAGGAACACGACGAGCGAGGCCCCGAAGTCCTGGCGCAGGTGGGGGAAGCGGGCCCCGCCCGTACCGGTACCGCGCGCGGGCGTCGCGGCGACCCGCCCGCTCACAGCGCCTCGAACGTGTCGGTGTCCGCGCGGTGTTCGCGTACGGAGCCGGTGTGCACCTCGTAGTACCAGCCGTGCAGCCGGAGACCGCCGGAGGCCAGGCGCCGCTCGACGCAGGGGTAGGAACGCAGCCGGAGCAGCTGGGCCAGGACGTGCTGCTGCACGGCCTCGGCGACGCTCGGGTCGTCCGCCTCCGAGCGCGCCGGCGCGCCGGCGGCGTGGGTCAGCCAGTCGCGCACGGCCGGCACGGCGGTCAGGTCGTCGCCGCGCACCAGGGCGCCGATGGCGCCGCAGTGGGAGTGGCCGCAGACCACGATGTGCCGGACGCCGAGGATCTCCACCGCGTACTCGACGGTGGCGGCCTCGCCGGTGGGGTGCTCGCCGCGGTACGGCGGGACGATGTTGCCCGCGGTGCGCAGCTCGAAGAGCTCACCGGGCCGGGCGCCCGTGATCAGGGCCGGTACGACCCGGGAGTCGGAACAGGTGATGAACAGGACCTCGGGCGATTGGCCCTCGGCCAGTTCGACGAACTCCTCAGGGCGCTGTCCGAACGTGCGGGCGTTGTCGATGAGGGGTTGCATGATGGTCGTGACTCCTCCTGGCGCGCGTGGGGCGCGTCGGACGTGCGGAACGGATGTGGGGGGTACGAGGTGTGTGGGGGCGCGGGTGCGCTCCGCCGTTCAGCCGCGGAGCGCGGGGGATATGGGCGGCCGGAGGGCCGGCGCACCTCTCCACGGGGCGCCCGCTGTCCCGGAGCGGTTGCTTCCGGGCTGAGCGCCGGCCGTGGCGTGTCGGGCCGCCTGTGCGGGTGCGAAGGAAGCGGTGGGGGAGGGACCGTGGAAGGCGGGCGCGCCGGCCTCGTGGGCCGGGGGCATGGCGGGCGTCGTCGGCCGCATGTCGCGTGCCCCCTTTCCAGGCAGTCCTTTACCCCATGTTCGTACCAACAGGCAGTCAAGAGAAGGTCAAGAAAGACCTTATCCCGGCAAAGTCCTTTGCAGGGGGAACTGAAGGGTTCCGACCGAAGAGCGCCTGAAAAGTTGAGCGAGTTGGCGCGAATGTGGTGCCGCGCGTCAGCGGTGGCCGGCGGCCGTCAGGAGAACGGGGCCGTGTGCCGGAGCGGGTGACGGCGCGTCCGCGGCGCGGCTGGGGGCCGGCGGATGTGTCCGCGCGTGCTGTCCGGGTCCGGGGCCGCCACGCCGGGGCCGGACAGCCGGCGGCATGGGAGGGGGCGCCCTCGGCTTCACCGAGGGCGTGCTGACCGGTGCCCCGTGCACCGGTCCCGGACGGGAACACCGACGCGACGTCCGGGGCCGCGCCGGGACCGACACCGGCGGCGCGGCCCGGGCGACGAGGCCCCGGCGGGGCCCGGACGAGGCCCTGGAGGCACGGCCCCCGTGGGTGCGTCAGGGGCGGCCGGTCAGCCCTGCAGGGCGAGGAAGCGCATCGGGGAGTTCGGCTTGAAGCCGATGCGCGGGTACACCGGCGCGCCGGCGGCCGTCGCGTGCAGGGTGGCGCGGGTGAGGCCGGTGGCCCGGCCGCCCTCGTACAGCGCCTTCCGCGTCACCGCCTCGCCGTAGCCCCTGCGTTCCCACTCCGGATGCGTGGCGACGAGCGCCACGAAGAGCCGTCCGTCCGCCTCCACGGCGCCCGCGCAGGTCACCGGGGTGTCGCCCCGCATCCCCAGGTAGGCGTGCACCGTCTCCTTCCAGAGCGTCGAGCCCTCCAGCCCGTCCCGGCCGTCCTCCAGCGGGAACCCGTACGCCAGCGAGTTGAGGTCCGCGAACGCGCGCAGCTGGTCGTCGGTGGTCACCCGGACGAAGGTCAGGTCGGGGTGCGACGGCTCGGGCACGGGGAGGAGGTCGCCCGCCATGCCGGTCCCGGGGAAGGCGTACACGAGCCCCGCCCGCTCGGCCGCCGCGTCCAGACCGGCACGGGCCCCGTCGTCGAGGAGGTCCTCGAAGAGCCACAGGAAGCCGGGCCGCTCCTTGGCGCTCATGATCTCCGCGCACTGGCGCAGGCGCAGCTCCAGGAGCCGCGCGTCCGCGCCGACCTCGGTCAGGGTCAGGCAGTTCCAGAACGCGAACCGGCAATCGGCCCAGCGGACGGCGATCCCCGGGAGGTCACGGACGTCCGCGTCCGGATCCCGGTCGAGGACCATGGCCCGCCAGGCCACGGTCAGCTGTTCCATCGACTCGGTCGACTCCACCAGATTCAGCACCACGAACTCCCTGCGCCGTCACGGACATCGCTCGACACGTACAACGACCGAGGGCGGCCCCCGGTTCACCGGCCCGCCCCCGCCTCCGAGGGAGGGACCTGATCCGGTCGGCGGAAAACGGCGCACGGAAGAAAAGTGCCGCGGAGCCCATCCGAAAGGGCGCTTCGCGCCGAATGTCCTGGTGAGAGGTCAACCGATCCACGGCCGTGGCCCTCGGCGTCCGGCCGGTGGGAGGAGCACGTCATGAACACCACGCTCACCCGGCGTCGCGTCCCGGCCGCGCTGGCCGCCGCGGCCCTCGCGGTCTCGTTCGGGGCCCTCGCACCGCGGGCGTCGGCCGACGACGGCGGCGCTCCGTTCGGTCCGGGCTGTGCCTCGGTGCCGAAGGAGGGGGCCGGCTCGTTCGCGGGCATGGCCGACGACCCGGTGGCGACCGCCGCCTCGAACAACCCCGAACTGTCGACCCTGGTCACCGCCGTCCAGAAGGCCGGCCTGGTCGACACCCTGAACAACGCGGAGGACATCACGGTGTTCGCGCCGACGAACGACGCCTTCGCGAAGATCCCGAAGGCCGACCTGGACAAGGTCCTCGCCGACAAGGCCGAGCTCACCGAGATCCTCACCTACCACGTGGTCGACGAGCCGGTGGAGAAGGCGGACCTCGCCGACGGCTCCTTCAAGACCCTGCAGGGCGGCACGCTCACCACCGCCGGGTCCGGGGACTCGTACGAGGTGAACGACACCGCCGCCGTCCTCTGCGGCGACGTGGCGACGTCCAACGCGACCGTGCACCTCATCGACACCGTGCTCATGCCGGAGTAGGCGGAACACCGCGGGCCCCGGGCGCCGACCGCGCGGCCGGGGCCGCCGCGGGACCGGCCCTCCCGGACCGGTGACCGCCCCCCCCGAAATGCCGAACCACCCTCATGGCGCGTGTACGTCTCCGGCCCCGGTGAAAGGGATCAGCGCATGGTCACTCCCACGACGTCCCCGGCCCCGCTCTGCCTGGTCACCGGCGCGAGCGGCTACATCGGGGGCCGCCTCGTGCCCGAGCTCCTCGACAGCGGGTACCGGGTGCGCTGTCTCGCCCGGCACCCGGAGAAGCTCCGCGACTTCCCCTGGGCGGACCGGGTGGAGACGGTGCGCGGCGACGTCACGGTCGCCGAGAGCCTCCGCGAGGGGTTCGCCGGCGTCGACGTCGCCTACTACCTCGTCCACTCCATGAGCTCGACGGCCCGCTTCGAGGACACCGACCGGCGCGCCGCCCGCACCTTCGCCGCCGAGGCCCGCTCCGCCGGCGTGCGGCGCGTCGTCTACCTGGGCGGCCTGACACCCGACGGGGTCCCGGAGGACGAACTCTCGCCGCACCTGCGCTCCCGCACCGAGGTGGGCCGCATCCTCCTCGACTCCGGCGTCCCCACCACCGTCCTGCGGGCCGCCGTCGTCATCGGCTCCGGCTCGGCCTCCTTCGAGATGCTCCGGTACCTCACCGAACGCCTGCCCGTCATGGTCACCCCCCGCTGGGTCGGCACCCGGGTCCAGCCCATCGCCGTCCGTGACGTACTGAGGTACCTGGTCGGAAGCGCCGGCATGCCCGCCGACGTGAACCGGACCTTCGACATCGGCGGCCCCGACGTGCTCACGTACCAGGAGATGATGACGCGGTACGCGGAGGTCGCGGGGCTCCGCAAGCGGCTCATCGTCCCCGTGCCGGTCCTCACTCCCCGGCTGTCCAGCCAGTGGATCGGTCTCGTCACACCGGTGCCCGCCTCGCTGGCCCGGCCCCTCACGGAATCGCTCCGGCACGAGGTGGTGTGCACCGAGAACGACATCACCGCCCACGTCCCCGACGCCCCGGGCAGGCCCATCCCCTTCGACGAGGCCCTCCGGCTGGCCCTCCGCCGGGTGCGGGAGGCCCGGGTCACCACGCGCTGGTCCTCGGCCTCGCCGCCCGGGGCGCCGAGCGACCCGCTGCCGACCGACCCGGACTGGGCGGGCGGCAGCCTCTACCGGGACGACCGCTCCCGCACCGTCGACGCGAGTCCCGAGGCGCTGTGGCGGGTCATCGAGGGGGTGGGCGGCGAGAACGGCTGGTACTCCTTCCCGCTGGCCTGGGCCCTCCGGGGGTGGGCGGACCGCCTCGTCGGGGGAGTGGGGCTGCGCCGGGGACGCAGGGACGCGGACCGCCTCCGGGTCGGCGACGCGCTGGACTTCTGGCGCGTCGAGGCGATCGACCGAGGCCGCCTGCTCCGCCTCCGCGCCGAGATGCGCCTGCCGGGTCTCGCCTGGCTGGAGATGGCCGTCGACCGGGACGAGGACGGCCGCACCCGCTACCGGCAGCGGGCGCTCTTCCACCCCCGCGGCCTCGCCGGCCAGGCGTACTGGTGGGGCGTGGCCCCGTTCCACGCCGTGGTCTTCGGCGGCATGGCCCGGAACATCGCCCGGACCGCCGAGGCGGAGCCGGAGACGGACCCGAAGCCGGAGGGCGAGCGGACGGGGGCGGCGCCGGGCCGCGGCTGAGCCCCGCCCCTCGTCCGGCCCACGCCAGGGGGCGTACGCGGCGGCGCGCCGCACGCCCCGACCGAGCCCCCTGCCCCGCTGGGCCCCGGGCTCCTGACGGGCCGTGAGCCGTACGCTCTGGCCGAGCTCCCCGCCCCGCTGGTCCCCAGGTCCCTGACGGGCCGTGAGCCGTACGCGACGGAGCACCGCACGCCCCGGCCGAACCCCCACCCCGTTGCGCCCCGAGCCCCTGACGGCCCGTGAGCCGTACGCGGCGCCGCGCGGCCGGTCGGCGGATCCCGGCTCCGGAACCACCCGGTCATCACTCGTTCGGGTGAGGGGCCCATCCGGCGGGCGGCCGACACCGAACCACGGGGCGTGAGCATCTTCCGCAGCGGTACCACCGGCCGGACCCCCGGCACCGGGGGCCTTCCCGGCCCCACCGCCGTGCCCGGCCCGTCCGCCGGCCGGCCGGCCCCGCCCGCGGCGGTGCCGGTACGGGCACCCGGCGGACCTTCGCCGGCCCGCGCCGGAGCCCTCACGCCGACCACCGGACCCGCCCTCGGCGCATCGGCCCGGACCGTACGACCCGGATCCCCGCGGGGCCGGGCGAAGAACCTCCAAGGAGCAACAGCCATGAACTCCCTGCGCGTCCGCCGTGGCGCCCTCGCGGCGACCGCCGCCGCCGTCCTCCCCTTCTCGCTCGCCGCCTGCTCGGACTCCGGCGGCGAGACCAAGGCCGCGGCCCCTTCCTCGGCCGCCGCCGACCCGACCGCCGCCGCCACCCCGGCGGAGGGCGCGACGGCGACGGGCGGGCCGTTCGGTCCGGCCTGCGCCGGGGTGCCGAAGGAGGGCGTGGGCTCCTTCGACGGCATGGCGAAGGACCCCGTCGCCACGGCGGCGTCGAACAACCCGGCCCTGTCGACCCTGGTCGCCGCCGTCCAGAAGGCCGGCCTGGTCGACACCCTGAACAACGCGGAGGACATCACGGTGTTCGCGCCGACGAACGACGCCTTCGCGAAGATCCCGAAGGCCGACCTGGACAAGGTCCTCGCCGACAAGGCCGCGCTCACCGAGATCCTCACCTACCACGTCGTCGGCCAGAAGCTCACTCCGGAGCAGCTGGAGAACGGCAGCTTCGCGACCCTGCAGAAGGGCACGCTCACCACGAAGGGCTCCGGCGAGGACTACACCGTCAACGACGCCTCCCGGGTCGTCTGCGGCAACGTGAAGACCGCCAACGCCGACGTCTACATCGTCGACACCGTCCTGATGCCGAAGTAGGCGGGGCACTCGCCGGGGCCCACGACGGCCCCGGCGAGCGCGCCACGGGCGGGCGCGGTCCTCGGACCGCGCCCGCTTCTCCTCTTTCCCGCCGGGCCCGCCCGTCGCCGCCGGACCGCGGGCGAGCGGCACGGCGGCGGGGTCAGGACGGGAGGGCGAGGAGGAGCAGGGGCCGGGTGGTGGGCTGAGGGGAGCCGCCGGCCGGTTCGACGGTGAGGCCGACCGCCGTGGCGTCGGCGGGGTCGCCGTCGATGAGGACGGTGCCGTCGGAGTGGAGGAACCCGGCCGGCCGCATGGTGCCGTCGTGAGCGAGCCACAGCTGGTAGGTGTGGCCCCGCGCCGGCGCGGGCAGTCCGGTGGCGGTGAACACGGCCTGGTTCCGCCGGTCCGAGGAGACGACCGTGGCGAGGGCGCCGTCGGTCGTCCGGCCGTGGACGGTCCGCGCGTCCGGTGCGGCCAGCACGGCGCTGACGGCGTCGAGCCGCTGCTCGGCCTGCCGGGCCCGGTCCCGCGCCTCCTCGCCCTGCCGGTGCTGCCAGGCGGCGAGGCCGGCGAACGAGACGGCGGCGGCGAGGCTCGCGGCGAGCGCCAGCGGGACCGCCCCGCGCTTCACCGCCCGCGCGAGTCCCGTCACCGGGCGGGCCGGCGGGATCCGCGGCGGGAGCTGGCGCACACCGTCGACGGCGGCCAGCGTCCGCTGCTTGAGGGCGGGCGGCGGGGTCCGGCCGACGGCGGAGGCGAGCCGTGCCGCGGTGGCCTCGAACTCGGCCACGTCCCGGCGGCAGTCCTCGCAGCGCGGGAGGTGCGCGGCGAAGCCGTCCCGCTCGGTGGCGTCGAGGGCGTGGAGCGCGTAGGCCGCCGCGAGCGCGTGGAGGTCGGAGCGGTGCTGCTTCACGAGGTCACCCCCATGCAGTCGCGGAGGCGGATCAGTCCGTCGCGCAGGCGCGTCTTGACGGTGGGAAGCGGGGTCCGCAGGGCCTGGGCGACTTCGCGGTAGGTGAGGCCCCGGTAGTAGGCGAGGGTGACGGCCTGCCGCTGGAGCTCGGTCAGGCCGCGCAGGCAGCGGCGTACCTGTTCGCTCTCCAGCCGGGTCTCGACCTGCTCGGCGACCTCGTCGAAGGCGGTGGTGTGCTCGCGCGCCGCCCGGGCGCGCTCCCGGTCGGAGGCGGCCTGGGCGGACCGTACGCGGTCGACGGCACGCCGGTGGGCGATGGTCGCCGCCCAGGTGGTGACGGAGCCGGCGGCGGGCCGGTAGCGGGCGGCCTGCCGCCACAGGTCGATCATGACCTCCTGGGTGACCTCCTCGGACTGGGCCCGGTCGCGCACGACACGGAGCACGATGCCGAACACCAGCGGCGCGAGGGCGTCGTACAGCGTGGAGAACGCCCGCTTGTCGCCCCGGGCGACCTCGCGCATCACGTCGGGCAGGTCGCTTCCGGCGCCGGGGGCGGTGCCGGAAGCGTCGCCGGCGGGGAACGGCCGGGTCACCGGCCGTTCCCCGGCCGTCGGAGCCGGCCGGAGCCGCCGGGGGCGGCCGTCCTGGGGGAGCGGGTCCATCGCATACGGGTCCTTCACGGTGGGGCGGGCGGCGCCGGCCCTCCGGGGGAGGGACGGGCGCGGAGCACGGGAACGGCTTCCGCGGGTTCTTCGGCGCGGACGCCGGTACGGATGGGTCCGGACAGGTCACGATCTCGTCGCGGGGCCGACGGAGCCGGCCGTCACGGGTGGAGGCACCCGTTCGGGTGACGGAACCCGTCCGCGGGGCGGACGGTGCCGAAGAAGCGGACGTGACCAGCTTCCGGAACCACCTGAGCCGCCTCGCCCGCGGCGCGCTCGCGGGCCTGACGGCCGGCTACGCGGCCCTGGCGGCGGCCGAACTGACGGCGGCCCTGGTGCGCCCCGCCGCCGGGCCCGTCACGGTCGTCGGCGGTGCGGTCGTCGACCGGACACCGGCGCCCGTGAAGGACTTCGCGATCCGCACCTTCGGGGAGAACGACAAGGCGGTGCTCCAGCTCGGCATCGTCGTCCTGCTCGCCCTCTGCGCGACGGGCCTCGGGATCGTGGCGTCGCGGCACCGGCGCGCGGGAGCGCTCGGTGTCCTGGCGTTCGGCGCCGTCGGCGCCGCCGCCGCGCTGACCAGGCCCGACTCCGCCGGCCTCGGCGACGCGCTGCCGTCCCTGACCGGGGCCGCGGCGGGCGCGGCGGTCCTGTTCCTCCTGACGGGCGGGGCCTTTCCGGCGGACGGAACCGCGCGCGCCGACGGGGCCGGCCCGGAGGCCGAAGGGCCACGGACCGCACCGCCGCGGCAGCGCGGTCGGCGCCGGTTCCTGACGGC
>NZ_JBEZUZ010000152.1:0-9773 GCF_040636735.1 Streptomyces sp. NPDC035033
TGGGGGTCGGTCGCCTCGCACAGCTCCTTCGCGGCCGGCTCCAGATACGGGGTGATCGGAGGGGGAAGCTCAGTCATGTCGACTCCGTCGTCACGAGATACGTACGTGTGTTGTTCCTGCGGCCTGCGGTCAGCCGCAACCACCGGTTTCTCCTGGGCGTGATTTTTCTGCTTGTCAATCGTTTCGCGTGTCATCCGGCATGCGCAACTCGGCCGGATCGAATCGATGGGAAGTTGTTCAACCCGCAGGGCAGTGCGGACTGGTCGATACACGTATACGTATGTGCTCGGACGGGCTGCGCAGGAAAGGCGACGGATGCGAAGGAACCTCCTGGCGGAGGATCTTTGATGTCATCCTGGAACGTAAATTTCCCGGATCGGAAAGGTATGGCGGCCGGTCGGGAGCCCACCGGTGGGCAGCGGCTCTGAAATGGCTTCCTGCAGCCTTTCCCCGGCCTCCAGTCAGTTCGCGCCCAACCGCTTATACGAAACCTCCGTACAGGTTCACCCGTTCAGCATGGCTGATTTAGGTATACGTATTTATCGAGCGCCTGCCGGAAGGGAACGGTTCCGGTGCCGTACATGCCAGCCGTGAGCGAGCGACCGTTGGCTTCGTGGGAATTTTCGTCGTTCAATCTCTCTGCCGCCTCGAGGCATGCGAGGAGCGCGTCGGATGGTTTGTGGTCGGCGGCCTGTCGAGATAGACCTCCTTGCCGTCCTCATGTATCTCTAAGGGGCGGTGAAGGCATCATGGGCAGTGAACTGAACACACGTCAGCAAGTAGGCGGTGCACGATGCCCCGTCGCCGCATCCGGCCCATGATGCAACCGTGGACTGCTGCGGCAATGATGGTTGTACAGCGCCGGTGGAAGCTCCGATCCGGGCGGCTATGTAGGCAGAAGTCGACGTCGCAATATGTCGCACCGCGGAGTCGTTGAAACGGAACACAAAGATGGGAGTGGTAGTCATGGACGACACGCAGGCGGCAGATCCCGAGGGCACAGTAGAGGTCACTCTGGGCGAGCGCATGGTGCGCGTGCCTGCAGGTGGTTTGTTCGACCGCTACCGGATGCAGACCGACCTCGACGAGGTTGCGAAGGACCCTCGGGTAGCCGGGGTCGAGTTCTTCAGGAACCAGCCCAAGGTTGAGGTGCAGTCGAATATCGGGCCCACCTTCACCCCGAACTTCTACTACGCGATGTCGAACGCCCGACTGACGATGATCGCCCCCACGCATGCCATCCGGCAGCGCCTCCCAAGAGAGCTCGATCCGCTGCAGATCGCTCCCGGGCTTGGCCTGGTGTCCCTCATGCTCTTCCGTTACGACGTGGCCGACATCGACTTCTACACCGAGGCCGCCGTCGGTATCGCCGTCAAGCCGGCCAGACACGGCCGTTTCGGCGCGGTCGATCTCCTGGCGTCTTTGAAGAACGACCACCTCGACGGGTACGTTCTCTCGCTGCCGGTGAACACCGAGATCGCCCAGGTCCGCGGCCATGACGGCTACGGCTTCCCGAAGTGGGTGACCGACATCGACGTCGATATCGACGACCGTACGACCTTCGGCCGGGTTGCCAACGACGCGGGAGGAACCGACCTCGAACTGAAGGCGCGGACGCCCCGGCAGACGAAGCACCGCAGCGGGACCACAGTGTCGTCCCTGAACTCCTACACCCGATTCGGCGGCGGCTGGCACAGGACGTTCAGCCAGACGAACGTCCTGTCGTCCGGTACGCAGACCCTGCCTCGTGACCTCGAGCTCACCCTGGGCGAGGGACGCCTGTCGGACGACATCCGTTCTCTGAAGCCGGTGCGCCACCTGCGCCTGGACGTGATGACCTCCGGGCAGCTCGCCCTGCACATGCCCACGGTCATCTCCATCGACTGACCGCCACCATCGTCGCCCTGAGGCGCAGCGCCCACGCGCCGCATCACGGGCGGGGCGAGGGCAGCACATGACACGCCAGAGCACCCTCACCATCACCACCACGGCCACGCCGGAACAGGCTTATGCCTGCCTGAGCGACCTGCGAAAGTACGGCGACTGGTTGCCCCGGTCCGCAAGTTATCGGGGAACCTCACCAGGAAGAACATCACCAGCGACGATCGGCGACACATACGTCGACCACACGCCTTTGGGAGAGGTCCGTGGGATGGTCACCGATGCGTCTGCAGACAGCCTCATCGCCTTCCACCAGGCGACCGACGACGACGCGCTGATCATCGACATCACCTACCGCGTCGAACCGACAGCCGGCGGATGCACAGTCACCCGCATGGGACGTATCACCACCGCCGGAAGGCTACGCCTGGTCGGACCGCTCACGACAGCGCTGATCCGGCGGGAGAACCGCCGCACGATGGCACGGCTGAAGGAGCACCTGGACAGTCTGACCCCTCGCTGACTCCATGGCTCACGAAAGGGCAAGCGCATGACGACCACATCCCCCGCCCAGCCCATCACACCACGCATCGACTCCCGCCGTCTGCAGGCTTTGGCCCGACGCGTTCAGGTCGCGGATCCCACCTCCACCCAGGACGTCACCAACGCCATGACCGGCGAAGTCCTGGGCACCGTTCCTCACGGCACCCCCGAGGACGTCGTGGCCGCTGCCGCACGCGCCCGCAGCGTCCAGCGGGCATGGGCGGCCAGGCCGGTCAGAGAGCGCGCTGCGGTGCTGCGCCGATTCCACAACCTCGTCCTCGCCCGCCAGGACGAGGTCCTGGACCTGATCCAGCTCGAGAACGGCAAGGCACGCCGCCACGCGTTCGAAGAGATCATGGACGTCACCCTCAACGCGCGGTACTACGCGAACACCGCGCATGACTACCTGCGCCCGAAGAAACGGCAGGGCGTTCAGCCAGGCCTGACGAAAGCGTGGGAACTGCACCACCCCAAAGGCCTCGTCGGAGTCATCTCGCCGTGGAACTACCCCCTGACCCTGGGCATCAGCGACGCGCTGCCGGCGATCATCGCGGGAAACGCGGTGCTCGCCAAGCCGGACGCCCAGACTCCGTTCTCCGCGCTGTGGGCCGTCGAGCTCCTCGAAGAAGCCGGCATGCAACCCGGACTGGTCCAGGTCGTCACGGGGTCCGGTGCCGAGCTCGGCCTGCCCATCATCGAGAACTCGGACTTCCTCATGTTCACCGGATCCACCGCGGTCGGACGCAAAGTGGCCGCACAGGCCGGCGAGAACCTCATCGAATGCTCGATGGAACTCGGAGGCAAGAACGCCCTCCTCGTCCTCGACGACGCGGACATCGATCAAGCGGTCTCCGGAGCCGTGCGCGCCTGCTTCTCGAACACCGGCCAGCTGTGCATCTCCATGGAACGCGTCTACGTCCCCAGCACGCTCTGGGACGAGTTCATCCGCAAGTTCGTCGCGGCGACCGAGGCGATGAAGCTGTCAGCCGCCATCGACTACTCAGGTGACATGGGGTCGTTGGTCTCCCAGAAGCAACTCGACACCGTGATCCGTCACGTCGAGGACGCGAAGTCCAAGGGCGCCACCGTCCTCACCGGGGGCAAACGCCGCCAGGACCTCGGCCCGTTCTTCTTCGAGCCGACGATCCTCACCGATGTGGACGACACCATGGAGGTGTACGCACACGAGACCTTCGGGCCCCTCGTCTCCGTATACCGGGTGGCAGACGAGGAAGAAGCCATCGCCAGGGCCAACGACAGCGACTACGGCCTGAACTTCAGCGTATGGACCGGGGACGAGCGCCGCGGACGACGGGTCGCCGCACGCCTGCAGGCCGGCACCGTCAACGTCAACGACGCCTACGCCGCAGCATGGGGATCGATCGACGCTCCCATGGGAGGAATGAAGGCCTCCGGACTGGGCCGCCGGCACGGCGAGCACGGCATCCTGAAGTACACCGAGTCCCAGACCATCGCCGTCGAGCGCGTGATCCCGGTCGGAGCACCCGACGGGATCGACCCCGCACGCTATGCCCGCATCGTTTCCGCAGGCCTGAAGATCCTCAAGCGCCTGCCGGGCATCAAGTAGACACGAAAGACGACACATCTCATGCACACGGTTCTGGGCGCCAACGGACCGATCGGCGAAGAGCTCACCCGCGAGCTGTACCGCAACTTCACACACGACATCCGACTGGCCAGCCGCAACCCCACGAAGGTCCACGACACCGACCAACTCATCACGGCAGACCTGACGGACCCCGAGGCCACGAACCGGGCCGTCGAGGGCAGCGAGATCGCCTACCTCACCGTCGGCCTGCCCATGGACTCGCACCTGTGGGAGCGGCAGTTCCCCGCCATGATGCGCAACGTCATCGAGGCCTGCACGAAGCACGGCACCAAACTCGTGTTCTTCGACAACACCTACATGTACCCAGGCACTCCCACCCCACAGACCGAGTCGACCCGCTTCGAGCCGAACGGCCGCAAGGGCCGGGTACGCGCGCAGATCGCCACGATGCTGCTCAACGCGATGACCGCAGGCACCATCAACACCCTCATCTGCAGGGCACCCGAGTTCTACGGCCCAGGAAAAACCAAGAGTCTGACCAACTCGCTCGTCTTCGACCGCATCAAGGCAGGCAAGCGGCCCCTCGTCCCCGTCAGCGCCAAGACCGCCAGATCCCTCATCTGGACACCGGACGCCGGCCGCGCCATGGCCCTGATCGGCAACACCCCGGACGCCTACGGACAGACCTGGCACCTCCCGGTCGACACACAACGCCTCAGCTACGCCGAAATGATCCAAGTGGCCGAGCAGGTCACCGGCCGCCGCATCCGTTACTCGGTGCTGCCACTGGCTGCGTTCAACATCGGCGGTCGCTTCATCAACCAGCTCAAAGAGGTCCAGGAGCTCCTGCCCCGCTACCGCGGCGACAACATCTTCGACACCTCGAAATTCACGGCACGATTCCCCGAGTTCACCGTCACCTCCTACCACAAGGGCATCAGCGAGATCCTCGGCTGACCTCCCCACCGCCCGGCCCCGGCAACGCCGAACACAGCCGGCCGCACCCGCACCACCAGCCGGTCGCCGAGCATCCGCTCCGCCACCCCTGGCTTCCACGTTCGAGACCCCGGCAACTCCTGCACAGCTGATCGCGGACGCACCGTCCATGACCGGCTCTGCCGGCCTCGACCAGGCACCGTCCCGCCGAAGCATGTCCTACGGTGGGGCGTCACAGCACACGACAAGCACACAAAACGGGGTAGCTGGGCATGGGCTTTGCATTCGGTCAGCAACGCGGCGGCCAGCTGCCTGTCGAGCGGACCAGCTTCGTCGGCAGGGCCGAAGAGGTAGCTGCCGTCTCAGATGCACTCGACCAGACGCCCCTGGTGACGCTGGTCGGACCGGGCGGAGTAGGCAAGAGCCGAGTCGCCCTGCGAGCGGCCGCCTCCCTCAGACAGCGCTTCCCCGACGGAGTCTGGCTCGCGGAACTGTCGGCGCTGCACGATGCACAACTTCTCCCCGCCACACTCGCCGCCGTCCTCGGCCTGCCCGAGCAGCCCGGCTCGACCTCGATGGACGCCCTCGTCGAACACCTGCAGGACCGCCGACTTCTGATCGTGCTGGACACCTGCGAGCACCTCATCAACGCCTGCGCCACGCTGTGCGATGTGCTGCTGCGAGAGACAACCGGCGTATCCGTGCTGGCCACCAGCCGCCAGCCCCTCGACGCACCCGCGGAACGCTGCATCACGATCGGCCCCCTCCCGTTCGCCGACGCCATGGCACTCTTCGAACAACGGGCCCTCACCTCCGCACCCGACTTCGCGGTCCTCGACACCGACCACGACCAGATCTCAGCCCTCGTCGAAACAATGGAAGGGCTCCCGCTGGCCCTGGAACTGGCCGCGGTCAGGCTGAGAACCGTGCCCCTGGAACACCTCACAGCCCGCCTCAAGGACCGGTTCGGGATTCTGACAGGCGTGCGGCGCACCCCACCCGAACGCCAACAGACCCTGCGCAAGGCGATCGACTGGTCATACGAGCTGTGCACCGCCGAAGAACAGCTGCTGTGGGCAAGACTGTCGGTCTTCGCCGGTCCCTTCGAACTGGCTTCCGCAGAGCACGTCTGCGCGGATACGTCCCTGCCCGCAGCGAACGTACTGACCGTTCTCAGCAGCCTCGCCGACAAATCGGTCGTCTACCGCGACACCAAAGACGCAACCAGATACCGCATGCTGGATACGCTGCGCGCCTACGGAGCCGAACGGCTGACAGAACGCGACGACGAACGGAACACCCGCGAGAGTCACTTCCTCCTGTACCAGCAGCTCGGAAAACGCATGTGGGACCAACTCCTCACCGACCAGCAGGTCGAACTGCACAGGTTGTTCCGCAGAGAGATCGCCGACCTCCGCGCAGCCCTGCAGTACGCCCTCAACACCCCCGGCCGAACCGCACAGGGGCTGAGGCTCGCGGCACAACTCGCCCCCTACTGGCGGGCAACGGGAACACAGTCCGAAGGCCGCTACTGGATCGAACGAGGCCTGCGGGCCACTCCCGACGACTGCGCCCCCCGTGCCTGGGGACTGCTCATGGCGGGGGTACTGGCTGTATGGAGCAGCGACCTCGCAAACGCGCCCCAGTACTTCACCCAGGCATGGGAGGTCGCCGGCCGGTGTGATGAACAGCGAGTCCGGCTGCTTGCCGCACCCAACCTGGGAGCCATGCGGGTACTGGGCGGGGAGATCGAGGACGGCCTCACAGAATGGGAACATGGGTACCAGCGGCTCGTCGAAACGGACGACCTCTTGGGCCTGTCCGTGACCCGGTCCGAGGGAGCATTGCTGAAAGCCGCCCTCGGTGATTCCGCCGGAGCCCTGGCATGGTGCCAGGCCAATCTTGAGCGCCTGGAGAACACTGGTGAACGCCAGCTCTACGCCGCCACGCTGGCCGTCCAAGGCATCATCCTTTGGCTCGAAGGACGCGTAGACGAAAGCGTTCCGGCTCTCCGCCAAGCCCTGGAAGCCGTCAGCGACATCGGAGACGTACTCGTCGCCGCCCTGTGCTGCCTCGGACTGGCCTGGTACGCCACCGCAACGAAACGCTACATCCAAGCCGCATGGCTGCTCGGCTACGCCCAAACCGCACGCAAACTCGGCAGCGACCCCATCGGAATGCTGCCCACTCTGCTCGATCACCAGGACCAGGTGACCGCGACCGTCCGAGCCGAACTCGGTGCCGAGCGCTTCGACCACTGGCACCGTCACGGTGCCCGCATGTCAGGCGATGAAATTCTTCTGGCAGTCCGCGCAGACACCGACAAACCCCCTCAACCACAGACCGCGCCCAGCGTCCGAGCAGATCATGCGAGAACCACGGACCTCACCCCACGCGAACGCGAAGTGGCTTCCCTGGTCACGCAAGGACTGTCCAACCGTGAAATCGCCGACCAGCTGGTGATCTCGAAACGGACCGTCGACACCCACGTAGAACACATCTTTGCCAAACTGGACGTCACCACGCGGGCTGACATCGCACAGGCGATGAGGGACTGAAAGGCCCGCCCTACTCCCTCGGAGCGGCTCACGGCCGGTGACCCGGCCGATGGCCCCACGGAAGCCGAGCCAACGAACGAGCGGGCAGAGCAGCACCGTCCGAGCGCCGAAGAACAGAAGAACTCGCGGCTGGGCCCCCCGTCACAACGGCGTGTACGCACGGCAGCGCGCATGGGAATGCGTTGTCGGAGTGGATATCGGTGCCGGCACGCACGCGGAGGGCAGAACGGTACCGGACACCGAGCGGCAGCCTCGACGAGGTCAGCAGGCGGACAGGAACTCCGCAGTCATCCGCTGTGAATCGCGGCCTGGCTGATCATCCACGGACGGCCGGCCCTCGCCCTTCCGGCCCGCGACATGCGGCCGGCCATGTGAAGCCGAGGCCACCGGACCACGGACAGGCTCCGCTGGGGAGCCGAGGCGTCCCGCTGACTTCCACCGGAGAGGGACGTCAGCGCAAGCCCGAACAGCAGCCGGTTCATCTCCTCATCGGGCAGGCCGAGTTCCGCGGCAACATCGGAGGGCCTGATGTGCTTCGTGCGCAGTGCCGTGAAAACTTTTGATAGGACCTGGTACGTCTCTCGCTGCCCCATGCCCTCGGACTCATCGGACCGGTACCCCAGCTGGCTGAGTTCGGCGCAGGTGGAGCGGTACTGCCGTTCGGTGAGGGGGCCCGGATCGTGCATGCGGTAGGTGAGAGCCATGGCGGACACGTTCCAGATCCGCTTGCCACGGATGATCTGGCCGACCTGCGCGCCCGAGGGCAAGTGGCCGAGCACGCTGACTCTGGGCATGAGGAAGGCGGAGGCGAAGTCGTTGGTCTGCCGTTCGTCCTCGGGCCCGCAGCAGGCGTGCTCACTGCCGCGCATGACGAGGACCTGTCCGGCCGATCGTGGTTCCGGTTGTTGGGGCACGGCGGGGCTTCAGTCTGTCGAGGTCATAGGCGGCCCGCGATGTCGTGTGCCAGGGTGGCGGTATGGATTGGCAGTCCGAGAGCCCGGAACTCTGGGCATTTTTGGAGACCCTGCGCCCCGGCGACATCCTGTCCGGCACCGTTGCGGCGATCGAGCGGTTCGGGGTCTTCGTGGCCCTGGACGACGGGCCTGCCCATCCTCTCTTCCCTGGCGTCGGGTTCATCGTCATCCCGGAACTGTCCTGGCGGCACATCGACGCCCCCACCGATGTCGTCCAGGTGGGCCAGAGGGTCTCGTGCGAGTTCCTCCAGTTCGACACCTACCACGCGGAGGCCAGGCTGTCCTTGAAGGCGCTGGAGCCCGATCCCCTGCGGGCTTTCGCCGACCGCACGGTGGGTCAGGAACTCCGCGGGACGGTGGAGAAGACAGTTCCCATCGGCGTCTTCGTCGAGCTCGGAGACGGGATGGTCGGGCTGATCCCCTCCAGCGAGATCGACGGTCGGCCCGCGGTGAGTCCGGTGGAAGACTTCGAGGCCGGCGAGGAGATCACCGTCATCGTCACGGAAATCGACGTGCCGACCCGCCGAATCTTTCTTTCCAGGCCGAAGACCACCCAGCACGAAGGTGTCGTGCCGGCCACGTGACGGCCGGCGTGCTCCAGCCGTTGATGCGAGCACGGGGTGGGGTGAACTGAGTGATGCCGAGTGGGAACGGCTGCGGCCGTTCCTGCCGATCAGCAACCGACGGTGTGGCAGGTGATCGACGGGATCCTGCACCGGGCGCGGATCTGGAGTGCAGTGGCGTGACCTGCCCGACCGGTTCGGGGCATGGAAAACCGTCTACGAACGCCACCGCCTGTGGTCGGTCGGCGGCACCTGGAAGCGTCTGCTCCAGCAGGTCCAAGCCTCAGCCGATGCAGCGGGTGAGATCGACCGGGACATCTCGGTCGACTCCACCATCGTGCGGGCGCACCAGCATGCGGCGGGCGCTCGCACCGACCCACCGCCGACGCCCGACCACCGTGCCACCCTGGTCGCGGCGGCATGGCTTGAGGGCGGAGACCCGCGTGACTGTGCTCGCTGAGGCCGTACGCATCATCGCTTTCGCCTGCAACACCCTTGCCCCCCAGGCCGCCCGCCGTGACCGGGATCGCGCCCTGCACTTGGTGGAGGTCTGCTGGGAGGTGTTGAGTACGACAGCCGCCTGGCACGCCGCCCACCACTCCTACGTCGGCGCGGTCGACACCGTCCGGACTGCGATCACCGCGTGGGCCGATGCCGCCCACGCCTGGCTCAGGGACATCGCGGCCGAGGTGGGTCGCCGCATGGCCGATACGCCTGTCTGAGGTCCGCCTTCCCGCTCCCGGAGGCG
>NZ_JBEZUZ010000153.1:0-9602 GCF_040636735.1 Streptomyces sp. NPDC035033
CCCGGCCGCCTGAGGGGCCGGGCGGCGCGCGCCGCCCGGCCTGCCGTCACCGCACGGCGGCCGGGTGCCGCGTCCGTACGCTCCACCGGCCGTCGACCCGCGTGAGCCGGACCGGATGGTCGAAGCAGTCGCTCACCTGATCGCCGGTCAGGACCTCCTCGGCCGGTCCCGAGGCCAGGCACCGGCCGTCGCGCAGCAGCATCGCGTGCGTCGTCCCGGGCGGAAGCTCCTCCAGGTGGTGGGTGACCAGCACCGACGCCAGTCCGGGACGGGTGAGGCCGAGCGCGTCCAGGCGGTCGATGAGCTGCTCTCTGCCCGCGAGGTCCAGGCCGGTCGCGGGCTCGTCGAGCAGGAGCAGCCGCGGATCGGGCATCAGCGAGCGGGCGATGAGGGCCCGGGTCCGCTGCCCCTGGGACAGCACCGGCCAGCGCGCCTCCCGCCGGTCGCCGAGGCCGAGCAGCCCGATGAGTTCCTCGGCCCTGGCGGCCTCGTCGTCCGTCGGAGACCACCGGGGCACTCGCTCGACGCTGTTCGTCAGGCCGGTCAGCACCACGTCCCGCACCGTCAGGGGCGAGCGCAGCGGGTGCCGGGGGTCCACATGGCCCACGTGTGAGCGCAGCCGGCGCATGTCCACCCGGCCGAGTCGCTCCCCGAGGACCTCGACCGTCCCCCGGGTGGGGTGCGCGAGCGCCCCCAGAAGGGAGAGCAGGGTGCTCTTTCCCGCGCCGTTGGGGCCCAGGAGCGCCCAGTGCTCGCCGGGGCGCACGGTCAGGGAGACGTCGCGCAGGACGGGGTTGCCGTCGCGGACGACGTCCACACCGGTGACGCGGAGTACGGGCGCCCCGCTCACGGCCGCGCCCGTCCCGCGCGGTTGACCGCGGCCATGACGGCGTGCACGGACGCGGTGAGGACGGAGGTGTCCCATCCGGCGCCCCAGACGGTGGTGTCCGCCACGCGGCATTCGGCATAGGCCACGGCGGGGCTGCCGGGGCCGACGGCGGTGGCGTGTTCGGCGTAGGTGAGGATGTCGACGGCGATCCCGGCGGTGCCGAGGGCGTCGGCGAGTGCCGACAGCGGGCCGTTGCCCGTGCCCCGGTACGCGCGCTCCGCTCCGTCGACGGCCAGGGTGCAGCGGAACTCGTGCTCGGTGGGGCCCGTCTGCCCGGTCCGCCAGGAGACCAGGGTGACCGGCCCGTCCTGGGCGGGGGCGACGTACGTGCGGTGGAAGAGTTCCCACAGGTCCTCGTGGGAGAGCTCCAGCCCGTCCGCGTCGGTGACCTGCTGCACCGCGCGGGAGAGGTCCGGGCGCATCGCCTTCGGCAGGTCCAGGCCGTGGTGGGCCCGGAGCAGGTGGGCGATGCCGCCCTTGCCCGACTGCGAGTTGATCCGGATCACCTCCTCGTAGGTGCGGCCGATGTCGGCCGGGTCGATGGGCAGGTAGGGCACGGCCCACGGCGCCCGCTCGGCCGGCACGCCGAGTGCACGGGCCTGCCGGGCGTGGTGGGCCATTCCCTTGGAGATGGCGTCCTGATGGGTGCCGGAGAAGGCCGTGTGCACGAGTTCGCCGCCGTAGGGGTGGCGGGGGTGGACGGGCAGTCGGGTGCAGTGCTCGACCACCTCGCGCACGGCGTCGATGTCGGAGAAGTCCACCATCGGATTCACCCCCTGCGCGTAGAGGTTCAGCGCCAGCGTGACCAGGTCGACGTTGCCGGTCCGCTCGCCGTTGCCGAACAGGCAGCCCTCGACGCGCTGCGCGCCGGCCAGGACGGCCAGTTCGGCGCAGGCGACACCGGTGCCGCGGTCGTTGTGGGGGTGCACGGAGAGGATCACCGACGCGCGGCGCGCGAGGTGGCGGTGCACGTACTCGATCTGGTCGGCGTACACGTTCGGCGTCGCGATCTCCACCGTCGCCGGCAGGTTGTGCACGACCGGCCGGTCGGGGCTCGCCTCCCACAGGTCCGTGAGGCCGTTGCAGACCTCCAGGACGAAGTCCGGCTCCGTGAGGTTGAAGACCTCGGGGGAGAACTCGAAGCGGATGTCGGCCCCGGGCCGCTCCTCGGCGCGCCGCATCAGGTACGTGGCGGCCTCCCGGATCAGCGCGTGCACCTCGTCGCGGGTCCGGCCCAGGACCACGTCCCGCCAGGTGGGCGCGGTGGCCGTGTACAGGTGGACCAGGGTGCGGGGCAGGCCCTCGACGGAGGCGACGGTCCGGTCGATCAGGTCCTGCCGGGCCGCGGTGAAGACCGAGACGGTGACGTCCTCGGGGACCGCGCCGCTCTCGGCGAGGTGGCGCACGAAGTCGAAGTCGGTCTGGCTGGCGGACGGGTAGCCGACCTCGATCTCCTTGAATCCCATGGCGCAGAGCAGGTCGAACATCCGGCGCTTGCGGGCGATGTCCATGGGTTCGGCCAGGGCCTGGTTGCCGTCCCGCAGGTCGACCGGCACCCACAGCGGGGCCTCCAGGAGCCGCCGGGACGGCCAGGACCGGTCCTGGAGGGGCAGGGCGACCCGGTCGTGCGCGGACCGGTAGCGGTCGTGCGGCATCGCGCTCGGCCGCTGCGGATTCCAGGCCGGGGCGCCCGGGGGGACGTCGCCTGACGGCGTGCGCAGGGTGGGGAAGGCCGTGCTTCGCGGGGATTCCATGACTCTGAACTTCCTTCGGTCGACCATCGGTTGACCGGCGCGGAACGGCCCCGCCGCGGGGAGCCGGTCAGGTCAGGCCCCGCAGCGGCGGCCGAGAAGGAGGGCACGCGGCGTCATGGCCGGTACACTAACCACAGCTCAGCTCCTCAGACAACCTGATAGGTGAAGCCATGCCACTCGGTGCCCTCCGCCCCAGCCCTCTGGTGGAACAGGCCACCCAGCACCTGCGCGACCAGATCACAGGGGGCCATTGGCCGGTCGGTACCAAACTGCCCGCCGAGACCGCCCTGGCCAAGACGCTCGGCGTCGGCCGCTCCACCGTCCGGGAGGCCCTGCGCGCCCTGGCCGGAGCCGGCCTCGTGCAGGCCCGCCAGGGCTCCGGCGTGTTCGTCGTCGCCACCGAACCGGCCGAGGACTGGCCGACCCGGCTGCGCCGGGCGGCCATCACCGACGTCTACGAAGTCCGCATGCTCATCGAGGTCGAGGCCGCGCAGCTCGCCGCGCAGCGCCGCACCGAGGACGACCTCACCGTCATCGGCGCGGCCCTGGCGCGCCGCCGCGAGGCCGCGGGCGACGACACCGTCGGGTTCGTGGACGCCGACATCGCCCTGCACGCGGCGGTCGTGGCCGCGGCGCACAACCCCGTGCTCACCGGCCTGTTCACCGAGTTCGTGCCGGTGCTCCGCCAGGCCCTCGTCGACCTGGTGGAGCTCCTCGGTCTGCGTTCGGACGACCCGAACCACGGCGACGCCGGCCACGCCGCCCTGGTGGACGCCATCGCGGGCTCGGACGCCGAAGCGGCGGGCACCGTCCTGCGGGACGAGCTGAACCGGACGCTCACCCAGCTCTGCGGCATCTGACCCCTCGCCCGCTCCCGCGCGGAGGGCCGGCATGCCCGGCGCACCGTCCTGGACACGCCGGTACCCGTCCCCCGTCTCCGGCCCCGACCCCGACCCCGGCCCCCGCGACGACCCGGCCGCCCGCGCGAGGCGCTGGAGGGCCCTGCTCCTCGGACACGGCCTCGGCGCGGCGGTGGCCTACGGAGTCGCCCGGCGGACGGCGGACGGCGAAGGGCGGACGGCGGACCAGGACCGGATGGTCCGCGCCGTCTCCGGGCACCCCGGGGCACCCCCCTCGTACCTCGCCATGCCCCTCCCGACGACCGCGGCACCTCCGAACGCCGACGTCGGCGGCACCGCCCGACGACCGCGCGCACGGGAGGCGGCGAGGCGTCGCGGAGACGGTCGCGGAGCGCCCGGGCGCGTACGGAGTCAGGCGCGCCACACCTCGGCCGCGGCGAGGAACGCCGACGACGACGGGCGCTCCGGAGTTCCTCCCCGGCTGATCCCGCCGGGGAGGGCTCGGCCGTCGACGCGTGCCCGGGCCCGTCCGCACGGGCCGAACACCAGGCTCAGGCTGTGTTCCACGCCGGCCAGCGGGAACCGGTCGGTGGCGAAGGCGCGCCGGTCGAGCACCTCGTCCATGCGCACGTCGATGCCTCCGCCCCGGGCCCGCAGCCCGGACGCGAGGTCGAGCCGGACGTGGACCGCGGACCGGTGGAACCGGGGGGCGGACCACGGCAGGCCGTCGAGTTCGGGGAAATGGCGGACGAAGTGATCGGCCAGCCAGAGGGCGAGGTGCGGGTCCTCCCCGACGGCCCTCACTCCGTCGGGCCGCCAGAGCACGAGGGCGTTCCCCGCGCCGTGGGTGGACCAGTCCACCTGCCAGGTGGAGAGGTAGGCCGTGCACGAGCCCGACCCGTCGAAGAGCTGGAGGCCGGGGTTGGCGCCGACCAGGATCGGCTTGCGCCGCGCGGGGTCGTCGTCCGGAGCGTCGCCGGCCGCCGACGCGGGGGTGGCGGACGCCGGGGTGGCGGCGGCCAGGAGCCCCATCGAGCCGAGGGCGGCGCCCATGCGCACGATGCCGCGTCGGCTGACGGCGGCGGAAGGCCGGCCGCGGTCGGGGTTCGCGGGTGTTCGGTCGGAGCTCAAGGCGCCTCCTCGGTCGTGGTGACACGGTCGCGGTTCACCCTCCGGTGCGGGTGGCGGTGGCTTCCACGCATTCGAGGCCCTTCGAATCCATCGGCCCGTCCCGGCGGCGATGGGACACTCTCGGGATGGCGATGAGGGTGCGGCTGGACGCACGGGCTTGGAGCAGGTCGCGGTTTGCCACGTCCGCGGCCATGGAGGTCCTCGGTGTGCTGCGGCACCGCGGCCGGCATCCGGCCGCTCACGCGCGGGGGTGGTACGCGCGTGCCCGGCGAGCGCTTCCGCCAGGGCAGCTGGCGCTGCTGGAGGCTCTGGTGCCCACCGATCACAGCTACGCCCCGGACTTCCTGACGCCCGTGCCGCGCCACGGCGAGTCGATGGCGGAGGTGGCCGCCCGTATCGCGGCGACCCCGGGCGAGGAGGTCGACTACCAGCTCGACATCGCGCTACGCGGCCGGCGCGTGTGGCCCCACGTCCTCGCGCTGCACCGGGACGAGGCGGCCTACGAGCGGTGGCGGCGGCCGACGCCCCCGGCGCTTGCGAGGCTGGCGGGCGACGGCGGTGCCGCCGTGGCGACCGCCGCCGCCGCGGCGATGGCGGTCCTCTTCGAGTCCGTACTGGCGCCGGACTGGCCACGGGTCCGAGCGGTCCTGGACGCCGACATCGCCAACCGCGCCGACCGGATGGCCGCGCACGGCGCGGCGGCGGTGCTCGACGGCCTCGGCGAGCGGATGCGGTGGACGGGCACCGAGCTCGTGCTGGAGCGCGCCTACTCCGGGATCATCGACTGGGCTGACGAAGGAGTGCTCTTCGTACCGGCCACGACGCACGTCGGACCGGTGCTGTTCGCCGCCGAACGTCCGCACCCGCCGGTGCTGTTCTACCGGGCGCGCGGCATCGGGGCCCTCGGCGAGCGCCCGGCGGGCGCGGCGGAACCGGCCCTGGCGGGACTGGTGGGCGCGACCAGGGCCGCGCTGCTGACCACCCTCGAAGAGCCCGCCTCCACAGCCGAGTTGAGCCGGAGAACCGGCTGGAGCAACGCGACCGTGTCCTACCACCTCGGCATCCTGCTGCGAGCGGGACTGGTCGACCGGCACCGCCGGGGCCGCGTCGTCCGCTACGCGAGGACCGGCCTCGGAACGGCCCTCGCGACACCCCCGGCGAAAGAGCGGACATCCCGCACCACACGGCCACCGCCCCCGGTCCGCCCCGACGACACCTGCCGCCGACCGCCGAACCGGCTTCCCGGCCGTACCGTCCGGGCCACCGACACCCTGCCGACCCGCGCCTCTTCAGGCTGGAATCAGGCTGAAGAGGCTCAGTCGATCCGCTGGAGATGATCAGACCCAACGCTGCTCGATCGGCCTGTCGATCAGGTCGGCCCGGTCCGCTCCGCTCAGGAACTCGCGGGCGCCGCGGAGGCGAGTGGCCAGCTTCCGCTGGGTGGCGCGGCTGTCGAGTCGTACGTCGAGCCCGCCGGGCAGCCCTGTGCCGGAGCGGCGCGCGGAGGGGAGCCGAGCGGGGTCGAGGCCGTCACGACGGGCGATGAGCTCGCCCAGCTCGTGGCGGCTCAGGGCGTCCGGGCCCGCGAGGTGGAAGACTCCGGCGGCGTCGGACCGGGCGATCTCCCACAGGGCGGCGGCCAGGTCCGCCACATGGACGGGGCAGCGGACGTCGTCGGTGAACAAGGCGCCCTGCCGGGTGCCGGCGGCCAGTGCGTGCACCAGTCGCTCGTGCTCGGAGCGGCCTCCACCGATGGCCAACGAGGTACGGACGACGGCCGCGTCGGGGCAGAGAAGACGTACGGCGGTCTCAGCGGCCGTCTTCGCGGCCCCGTACGGGGTGAGCGGGTCCGGAAGGCAGGACTCGTCGTAACGGTCGCGGCCCCTGCCGGAGAAGACGGCGTCGCTGGAGACGTGTACCAAGCGGATGCCTCGCTCGGCCGCGGCCAGGGCGAGTCGGACACTGCCTTCCGCGGTGACCGACCAGTCCGCGCCACCGCTCGTCGCGTTGATCACCACGGCCGGAGCCACCACGTCGAGGACCTCCTCCAGGCGGAGCGGGACGCGGAGGTCGAGGTGATGCCAGCTCACCCCGCCGCCGTCGCCGGGGCGGGAATGGAACGTGGCCTCCGGGGACCGGCCCGCGGACGCCGCCTGGCGCACCAGCTCGGTTCCCAGGAAGCCGCTGCCGCCGATGATCAGCTCAGTCATACCGCCTCACGTTACGGGCGACCGGTGCCGCCCAGGCGGCTTCGGCGGAATCCGCTGATCCCTTGGAGCCGACCGGGGCGCGTGCGGGGCGCGGTCATGCGCTCGCATCATCCAGAGCGGGCAGGTCGCCGCGAGCAGCAGGACCGCGCGGACCGGGTCGCCGGCCTGCGGTTGCTGCTGGTCGCCGTCCGGACCACCCCGCCGGACGGTCCCTCGGCGAAGAGGCTCCGCCTCCTGGTGGCGGCCCGCGGTTCGGGCCGCCTCGTCCCCCTGCGCGGCGCCGCTCCCGCCCGGAGGCGTGCGGACGGGGCGCCGGGGCCGCCCGGGGGGGGAGGTCGGTCAGGTGCGGGGGGTCAACCGGCGAGGCCGCCGTTGCTCTTCAGCAGCTGGCCGTTGATCCACTGGCCCTGCGGTGAGCACAGGAACTCCACGAGGTGAGCGGTGTCCTGGGGGGTGCCCAGCCGGCCCAGCGGCGTCTGTCGCAGGACCTGGTCCCGGACGTCGTCGGACATCCAGCCGGTGTCCACCGGGCCGGGGTTGATCACGTTGGCGGTGATCCCGAGCCGGGCGAGTTCATGGGCGGCGGCCAGCGTGATGCGGTCCAGCGCGCCCTTGCTGGCCCCGTAGGGCAGGTTGCCGACGGTGTGGTCGCTGGTGAGGCTGATCACGCGGCCGGTTCCCCGGGTGCCGCGGAAGCGCCGGCCGTACTCGCGGATCAGCAGCCAGGTGGCGCGCGCGTTCACCGCGAAGTGACGGTCGAAGCTCTCCACGGTGGTGTCGAGCAGGCCGGAGTCGACGGACTCGCAGTGGCACATCACCAGGGCGGTGACGCCGCCGAGGCGGTGCTCGACCGCGTCGAAGACGCGCCCCGGGGCATCCGGGTCGGCGAGGTCCGCTTCCACCGCGACCGTCTCGGCGCCCTGTTCCGTCAGGGTCCCGGCGATGGCGTCCGCCGCATCGGCCTCGACGCCCCAGGCCATCCTCGCGTCGTAGGGCGTCCAGTACGTGAAGGCGACGTTCCAGCCGGCCCCGGCCAGTCGGCGGGCGATGCCCGCACCGATCCCGACGGTCCGGCCGACGCCGGTCACCAGCGCGACCGGCCTGGCGGCACCGGACAAAGGCTTCTCTCCTGTGGTCGTCACAAGAGGTCATCGTTCGCCCTGCGGTACGGAATTGGCAACCGGTATTCCCTCAGCCGCCGCCCACCCGCTTGCGAGCGGAGAAGGGGGCGGACGTGCTGCCGGTGCCGGGGCGGAGCCGCCGGACGCCGGTCCTGTCGGTGGCCGGGAGGCCGGGGCCGGCCGTCACCCGTGACGTCGCCGCAGGCCGCGAACCGGTCGTGGCCGGCCCGGTGGCCGGGGCCGAAGGGGCGAACCGGGGCGTTCCGCGGACCCGGCGGCACATGAACGGCTGCACCTCCCACACGTACACGTGGAGCAACGCCTCCGGCGAGCGGTTCTGGGTGAAGTACCGCTTCACGACCGACCAGGGCGTCGAGTCCTTCACGCGGGACGACGACTGGGGCCGGCCCGGCGCCCTCGTGCGCGAGGTCCTGGACGACGCCGCCCGCGACCGGCTCGTCGGCAACGGCGTCGGCCACCTCCTCGACGGCGTGAGCGAGCCGGTCCTGGAGCGCGCGTTCACGTACGGGACGCGCATCGGTCCGTCCCTGGGCGAGCGGACCGCCGAGGGGGTCCGGGCCGAGCGGGGCCCGTCGGCACCGCGAGCGCGGACCGCCGGCCCGGACGGGTTCCGGGCCGACGGGGAGCGCCGGGGGCCGATGGGGCCTCGGTCGCCTTCAAGGTGCCCGGGAAGGGCCCGGCGGGGGCGGCCGCGCGCCCGGGGCGGCGGCCGGGTGTGGTCGCTACGGCGTCGGCAGGGTGATCTCCCGCTTGAGGATCTTGCCGCTGGGGCCCAGCGGGAGCTGGTCCACGAGCTGTACCCGGCGGGGGTACTTGTAGGCCGCCACCCGTTCCTTGACGTACTCCCGCAGCTCGTCGGGGGTGGCCTGCGCGGAGGGGCGCAGGACGACCGCGGCCGCGACCTCTTCGCCCAGCTCGGCGTGCGGGAGGCCGATCACGGCGGCGAGGGCGACGGCCGGGTGCTCGTGGAGGACCTCTTCGATCTCGCGCGGGTAGACGTTGTAGCCGCCGCGGATGATCATGTCCTTCTTGCGGTCGACGATGTACAGGTAGCCGTCCTCGTCCGCGCGGGCGAGGTCCCCGGTGCGCAGCCAGCCGTCAAGGATCGCGGCCGCCGTGTCCTCGGGCCGGTTCCAGTAGCCCTTCATCACGTTGGGACCGCGCACGGCCAGTTCGCCGATCGCGCCGGGGGCCACGTCCTGCCCCTTGTCGTCCAGGAGCCGCACCTCGACATCCCGGATGGGCGTGCCGATCGAGCCGGCCTTGCGGGGCCGGTCGGGGTGGTTGAAGGTGACGACCGGGCTGGTCTCGGACATGCCGAAGCCCTCCAGGACCGCGCAGCCGAAGCGCCGCTCGAAGCCGTGGAGGATCTCCACCGGCAGCGAGGCGCCGCCGGAGATGCACATCCGCAGCGTGGAGACGTCCGCCTCGGAGGGGTGCTGGAGCAGGGCCGCGTACATGGTCGGCACGCCCTCGAAGACGGTGGCCCGCTCGCGGGCGATGGCGTCCAGGACGGCTCCCGGGTCGAAGCGGGGGATCAGGACGAGGCAGGCGCCGCTGCGGACGGCCGTGCTCATGGTGCAGATCTGGCCGAAGATGTGGAACAGGGGCAGACA
>NZ_JBEZUZ010000154.1:0-9328 GCF_040636735.1 Streptomyces sp. NPDC035033
GCGGGGGGGGGGGGGGGGGGGGGGGGGCGGGGCGCCCCCCCCCCCCCGGGCCCCTCGCGGTCAGTCCTCCAGGCCGTCGGCCGAGCCGGCGCGGTCGGCGTCGGTGAACGCCTGGTGCCAGTACGGGTAGGGCAGCGGGCGGTGGCTGACGAGGTCGAGGCGGGCCCGCTCCTGGTCGCTGAGCGACCAGCCGGTGACGTCCAGGTTCTCGGCGAGCTGCCCGCTGTTGCGGGCGCCGAGGATCACCGAGGTGACGCCGGGCTGGTCGAGCAGCCAGCGGATGGCGACCTGGGCGGGGGTGGCGCCGCGGTCGGCGGCGACCTTGCGCACGGCGTCGACCACCTTGAACGCCCACTGCATGTCCTGCGGCTCGAAGTAGCCGGTGGAGCGCCGGCTGCCCGGCGGAGGGGTGGTGCCGGGCTGCTGGTGGCCGGAGAGCAGGCCGCCGGCCAGCGGGCTCCAGCAGGTGATGCCGACGCCGAGGTGCCGGGCCATGGGGATCAGCTCCCACTCGGCCTCCCGGTTGAGCAGGTTGTACTGGATCTGGTGGACGGCGAACCGCTCCAGGAAGTGCTGCTCGCTGAGGCCGACGGCCCGGGTGAGCTGCCAGGCGGCGAGGTTGGAGGCGCCGAGGTAGCGGACCTTTCCGGCCCGGACGAGGTCGTCCAGGGCGCGCAGGGTCTCCTCCCAGGGGGTGCGGCCGTCCCAGCCGTGGATCTGGTAGAGGTCGATGTGGTCGGTGTCGAGGCGGCGCAGGCTCGCCTCGACGGCTCTGACGAGGTGGTGGCGGGAGAGGCCCTGGTCGTTGGGGCCGGCCCCTTCCAGGGGCCAGCGGGCCTTGGTGGCCAGGACGACCTCGTCGCGGCGCCGCCGCACGGCGGCGCCGAGGATCCGCTCCGACTCCCCGGCCGCGTAGACGTCGGACGTGTCGAAGAAGTTCACCCCGGCGTCCAGGCACTGTTCGACCAGGGCCCGGGCGCCGTCGACATCGAGGCCGCCCATGTGTCCGTAGCCGCCGCCGCTGCCGAAGGTCATGGCGCCGAAGGAGAGTTCGGAGACCTGGAGGCCGGTGCGGCCGAGGAATCTCATGTTCATGCGGTCAATTCCCTTGGTGTGGGAGCGGCGTCAGCGGACGGAGTCGACGGGGACCTGCTGCTCGGTGGCCGTCCCGGACCGCCGGTGGTCGGTCGTGACCGCGGTGAGCGGCTGGACGGGGGTGCGTCCGCCGCGCAGGAAGAGCAGGGAGGTCAGGGCGCCGAAGGCGATGATCGCGCCGGCCGCGAGGACGCCGTAGTGGACGCCGCTCAGGCTCGCCTGGGTGGCGGAGACGCTGTCGCCGAGGGAGCTGATGCGGGCGGTGGCGATGGAGCCGAGGACCGGGATGCCGACGGTCAGGCCGACGAGCTGGGAGGTGGTCGCGAGGCCGGAGGCGAGGCCCTGCTCGGTGTCGGCGAGGCCCGAGGTGCCGACGATGGTGTACGCGACCACGGCGGCCATGTGGCCGAAGCCGGCCAGGCCGGTGCCGACGAGCAGCAGCGTGAAGCTGTCGTCCGCGGTCAGCCACACCAGGGCGGCGGTGCCGATCGCCTGGATCGCCAGGCCGCCGACGAGGACGGCGCGCGCCCCGTACCGCTTGGCCAGGTTGGGGGCGACGACGCCGCCGAGGATGGCGGCCACGCCGAGCGAGCCGAAGGCCAGGCCGGTGGTCAGCGGGTTCATGGTGAGGACCTGCTGCATGTACAGGGTCATCAGGTAGACGCAGGCGGTGATCATCGAGAAGGTGATGAAGCCGGCGAGGTTGCCCCAGCCGACGCTGCGCTTGGTGAGGACCTTCAGCGGCGCCAGCGGGGCGGGGCTCTTGGCCTCGATGCGGACGAACAGGATCAGCAGCAGGACGCCGGCCAGCAGCGGGACCCAGGTGCCGGGGGCGCTCCAGCCGCCGTGCTCGGCCGCGGTGATGCCGTAGATGAGGGCGAGCAGGCCCGCGGTGACGGTGACGGCGCCGGGGATGTCCAGGCGGCTGCGCTCCTCGCTGCGGCTCTCGGCGACCAGCAGCGGGGTGGCGATGATGGCGAGCAGGCCGAAGGGGATGTTGATGAACATCGTCCAGCGCCAGTTGAGGGCCTCGGTGATGACGCCGCCGAGGATGACGCCGGAGGTGAAGCCGAGGGAGATCAGCGCGCCGTTGACGCCGAGCGCGCGGTTGCGCTGCGGGCCCTCGGGGAACGAGGTGGTCAGCAGCGACATGCCGGACGGCACGAGCATCGCGGCGGCGAAGCCCTGGGCGGCGCGGGAGGCGAGCAGCACGACCGGGTCGGCGGCGAGTCCGGCGACGAGCGAGGCCACGGTGAACAGGACGAGGCCCGACATGAACCAGCGGCGGCGTCCGTACAGGTCGCCGGCGCGGCCGAAGACCATCAGGAACCCGCCGGAGGGCAGGGCGAAGGCGGTGACCACCCACGGCAGCGCGGACATGCTGAAGCCGAGGTCGTCACCGATGGTCGGCAGGGCGACGCTGACGATCGAGAAGTCGAGGGCCACCATGAACTGGGCGGCGCACAGCACGGTCAGGATGAGCCACTGCCGGGCGGTGAGGGCGGTGGAGGCCGCCTGAGTTGGCGTAGTCGTGGAAACCATGTACCGAGCATCGGCGCGAACGGCCCGCCGTGGAGAGAGCCTGTTTATGGTAGTGCTGTGACCACTAGCACCAGTCGGCAGAACGGCAACGGACGCCGCGGCGAGCTCCGTGATTTCCTGCGCAGCCGCCGGGCCCGGATCACCCCCGAGGACGTGGGGCTGCCCGGTGGCGGCCGGCGGCGCACCCCGGGCCTGCGCCGCGAGGAGGTCGCCGTCCTCGCGGGCGTCGGCTCCTCCTGGTACATGTGGCTGGAGCAGGGCCGGGACATCAAGGTGTCCGAGCAGGTCCTGGACGCGATCGCGCGGGCGCTGCGGATGAGCGGGGCGGAGCGGGCGCACCTGTACCGCCTGGCGGGCCTGAACCCGCCGCGGTCCGCCCCGTCCGGGCGGCCGGAGATCACCGCGGAGCTGCGCCGGGTGCTGGAGACCTGGCTGCCCAATCCCGCCTACGTGCTGGACCGGTGGTGGAACGTGGTGGCGGTCAACGACGCCGCCGAGGAGGTCTTCTCCTTCAGCCGGGCCGAACCGAACTGTCTGGTGGCGTACTTCACCGCCGGCCCGTACCGCTCGCGCTTCCGCGCCTGGGAGCAGTTCGCGCCGACGGTGGTGGCGCAGTTCCGCGCCGACGCCGCCGACCACGCCGACGATCCGCGTTACGCGGAGCTGGTGGCCGAGCTGAGCGGGCGCAGCCCGGAGTTCGCCGAGCTGTGGGACCGGCACGACGTCCTGGAGGACACGGCGGTCACCAAGGAGATCGACCATCCGGTGGTCGGCTGTCTGACCTTCGAGCACAGCACGCTGCGGCTGGCCAGCCGTTCGGACATGCGCCTGATCCTCCAGTCGCCGCTGCCGGGCACCGACACGGCCGAGAAGGTCGGCAGGCTGCTGGCCCGGCGCGAGGCCCGCGCCCACGTGCGCCTGGCCGAGACCGGCTGACCGGGGCGGGACACGGGCGCGGGGCCCGGAAGCGTCGTGCTTCCGGGCCCCGCGCGGTCGTCGGTGCCGGTGTCGGCGCCGGCTCAGGCGGCCCGCGTCATCCTCGTCCTCGCCCGCAGCTCGGAGCCGGGGCGCGTCCCCCCGCCGAACGCCTGCCGGTAGGCGTACGCGGCGGAGACGAGCGTCATGTGGTGGTGCCAGCCCGGGTAGGAGCGGCCCTCGAAGTCCAGCAGCCCGTGATCGCGTTCCATCTCCCGCACGGCGCTCGCGCTCCTGCCGAGGGTGCCGGCCAGCTTCAGGACCCCGCCGGGCCCGAGGTGGGTGAGGTCGGTGACGAACCAGCGCGGGGTGCCGGTGCCGTCGGCGGGCTGTTCCACGACGAGCCCGAGCGGCCGCCGGTCCGCGGCGGAGGTCCCGTGCGCCAGGCGTACGGCGCAGGTGCGGACCCGGGAGTGGCCGCGTCCGCGCACTCCGGGGACGATGCCCGAGCCGAAGCCGGGCAGGACCGCGGCGCACCGCACCAGGTGGCCGGCGGCGGCCGGTCCCGGCCGCCCGTTCGGGGGCCGGAGGAGGGTGCCGGGAACCTGGGCGACGAAGCCGGTGCCGAGGGCGGCGAGGTCGGCGAGGAAGGTCGCCTCGTGCGGGACCTGGGTCAGGTCGACGACGAGGGGGACGCCCCGCCGGCCGGCGGCCTGGACGCGGACGAGGTCGAGGGCGCAGGCGCCCTCGGCGGGCGTGTGCTCGTCCTCGGGGATGCGCACGGCGGCCCGCGCGGCCGTGTCGGTCGCCCACCGCCCCGGCAGCACCAGCCGCCAGTCGACGGGGACGCAGGCGTCCTCGGAGCTCAGGAAGAGCCCCACGCCCAGCTGGCAGTTGAGGGCGCGGTCGGGTCCCGGGACGAAGCGCCGGTGCACGCCCGCCGAGTGGTCGCCGCGCTTGGGCGCCACGGCGAGCGCGAGCGTCCAGGCGAGGGTGGGGCGCCGCTCCTCGACCCATTCGGCCAGCGCGCGCCGCGGCGGTCGCCAGTCCCAGGGGCTCACGTTGACGAACTGCTGGAGCGCCTGGGAGGCGTACGGGGACGTGGAGACCGCGGCGGCCATGCGGCGCAGGGACTTCTTGCCGGGTGTCACCAGCAGGCCCGTCAGGTATTCGCGGGACCGGTTGCGCTGGTCCGCTCTCGGCAGGTCCCCGAAGAGACGGTCGACGAACTCCTCCAGGTGTCCGTCGCTGTCGCCCGGGACGCGCCCGTGGCGGCGGATGTCGGCGCTGTTGAGCACGGCCACTCCCCCTGAGTCTTCTCGCTCGATCGTCACTGACGACAAACATAGAGAGCACTCTCTTTTCTAGTCTAGGCGGGCGGCCGGAGCCGCGCCACTTTGGCACGTCGCACCGGGCGCGGTGTGCCATCGTGGACGCCGGGAACCCCGCCGCGTCTTCGGGAAGTTGACCTTCCGTCCGGGTGACCGCTCCCGCAGGATGCTCGGAACCCCGCCCTCCCGGCCCCCGGGAGGCGGCATCACCGACCCCGGCCCGAGGCGCCGCCGAGCGCCCCCTCGCGAGCGGGCCGGAAGGAACACGAAGACGGGCACGGCGGGCACGCCGGGCCCTGCGGGCGCGAGGGGCCCGCGGACACGAGGGAAGGGAGACGGGGTGACGGAGCGGACCGGTCAGGCCCGTGCGGCGCGGACACGGAATCGGCTGGTGCACAGCGCCGCGGCGGAGTTCGCGTCGCGCGGTTACGACGGCACCTCCTTCGCCCGCGTCTGCCGGGAGGCGGCGGTCACGATGGGCGCGCTCACCTTCCACTTCCCCACCAAGGCGTCGCTGGCGCGGGCCGTCGGCGCGGCGGGGATCGAGGCCACGCACAGCGCCGTGGACGACGCGGACGCGAGGGCGGCGACGCCCCTGGCGTCCGTGGGCGGCATCGCGCAGGCGCTCGCCGAGCTGCTGAACGGCCAGGCGCTGGTCCGCGCGGCGGCACGGCTGGCGCGCGAGCACCCCGCGCTGGAGGTGGACTGGCGGTCGAGCTGGCTGCCCCTGGTGCGGACCCGGCTGTACCAGGCGCACGTCCTGGACCAGCTCCGGCCCGGCACCCAGCCGGAGACGGCGGCCCTCCTGGTGGGGAGCCTGGTGGCCGGCCTCGAAGTGGGGCTCCTGCCCCACTCCGCCGGCAGGCCCAGGACGGCGCAGCAGCAGCTCGCCGAGCAGTGGCAGACCGCCCTGGTGGGCATCGGACTGGAGCACGAGCACCCCGCCAGGGCCTCCTGAGCACGCCGAAGCGCCCGCCGGCGCACGTCGGCCGACGGGCTGCGGCCGGGCCGCGGACGGGCGGGGCCCGGTCCCGTACCCGGCGGGGAGCGGAGGGCCCCGCCGTCAGCCGGCCCCCGGGCCCGCCGCCTTCCGGTCCTCCGGCCGCAGCTCCTCCAGGAGTTCGGGAACGGCCAGGGCCGGCAGGACGTACCGCCACAGCTCGGTGATCCGCTCCGACAGGTCCGCGCGCCCCGAACTGATCTCGGACAGCAGCTGGACGCCGCTGTAGGAGCCCACGAGGAACCGGGCGACCGCGGCGGGGTCCACCCCGTCGCGGAGTTCGCCCAGCGCCTGCGCCGCGACGAGCTCCTGCTCGAAGGTGGCGATCCACAGCTGATAGGCGGACGCGTCCCGCAGCCCGAAGGCGCCCTGCTCGATGGCGAGGCGGACGCCCGCCCGGAGCAGGACGTTGCCCCGCAGCGCCCGGGCGATCTCGAAGGTCAGGCCGATCAGGCGCTGCAGCCCCGGCCGTCCGGGCATTTCGGGCAGATCGGCGCCCTGCTCGGCCATGACCGCCTTGGCCAGGTCCTCCTTGGAAGCAAAGTGGAAGTAAAGAGCTCCCATGGTGGAGCCGGCCCTCTTGACGATCTTCGTCGTGCTCGTGCCGGCGTACCCGTGCAGGTCAAACTCCTCCGCGGCCGCTCTGATGATGGCCGCGCGGGTCTTCACCGCCCGCTGTTGCTGGGGACGTGACATGACGGATCCTCTCGACAAAGAAACAGAGCACTCTCTAGGTTATGTGGCGCTGAGCGCGTTGCACACACCTGTGCGGCGCTAATGCGAACCTTCAGAGAGGCCTGTGCGATGAACGCCAAGACCCTTCGTCCCGGCTCGCCCCGCAGATTCGACGCCGCCCCCTCGGCCCCCGCGCACCCGGTGATCCCGCGCCGGCTCGTGCACAAGGTCGCCAAGGACGAGGTGCTGCTCTCCGGATGGCGCGCGACCGGCGAGGACTCCTTCGTCACGGCCGCCCAGTGGCCCTGGGAGCACGACTTCTACGTGTCGGACCACGGCCTGTACGACCCCATGCTCTTCGTCGAGACGTTCCGCCAGTCGATACCCCTGCTCTGCCACGCCGGGTACGACGCCCCCATGGACCACCGCCAGACGTGGGACCGCTTCCGGTGCACCCTCTTCCCCGAGGCGCTGCGCCGGGACGCGCTCCCCGCCGCCCCCGAACTCCACCTGACGTGCGCCGACGTCGTCAGGCGGGCGGGCCGCCTGACCGGGATGACCATGCGGGCCACGGCCGTCCGCGACGGGCGGCGCCTGGGCCTGGCCGAGACCCGCTTCACCAACCAGGCCCCGGCCATCTACCGGCGTTTACGCGGTGCCCGCAGCGACGCCGCCGCCGTCATGGCCCGGGCCGTACCGCTGCCCGCCCCGCTCGCCCCCGACCACGTCGGGCAGCGCAGCCCGCAGAACGTCGTGCTCGCCCCCGGCGCGTCCGACCGGCACTGGCAGCTGCGCGTCGACACCCACCACCCCGTCCTCTTCGACCACCCCGTCGACCACGCTCCCGGCATGCTGCTGCTGGAGGCCGCCCGGCAGGCCGCCCACCACGTGGTGCGCCCCGCCCGGGCGGTTATGACCGGACTGGACGTCCAGTTCTTCCGGTTCGTCGAACTGGACGAGGTGTGCTGGGTCGAGGCGGAACCGGCCCTCGACACCCCGCTCGGCCACCGGACCGTCCGGGTCACGGGCCGGCAGGCCGACCGGGCGGCCTTCACCGCGACCGTGACGATGACGCTCCTCGACTGACCGGCCCGGCACCGCGCCCCCGTCCCCACCGGGGGCGCCCCGCCGGTCCCGCCGTCAGGACCTCCGTACCGCATTCCGTCCCGGCCCGCCGCACCCCGGCGGAGGAGACCCATGAGCAACACGACGACCGCCCTCCCCTCCGACGCCCGCCGCGCCGCGGGACCGCTGCTGCCCCCCACCCTGACCGACCGCGGCAACGCCCAGCTCTTCGCCCGGCTCCACCGCGCCCGGTTCCGCCACGTCGAGGGCCTCGGCTGGTTCCGCTGGGACGGCCACCGGTGGAACCGCTGCGACGCCGAGAAGGCGGTCCTGTGGGCGGTCGGCGAGATGGCCGAGGAACTCGGCGAGACCGACCCGGTCGGCCGGTTCGACGCCCGCGAACTGCGCCTGCACAAGCGCCGCTCGCTCTCCACCACCGGCATGAGGGCGCTCCTCGCCCAGGCCGTGGCCGCCCCGGAACTCTCGCTGCCGCCGGGCTCGCTCGACGGCGACCCGTACGCCCTGTGCACCCCGGAGGGCGTCGTCGACCTGCGGACCGGCCTGCTGCGGGCGCCGGACCCGGCCCGCGACACCCACTCCCGCTCCACCGCCGTCGCCCCGCGCCCCACCCCGACCCCGCGCTGGCTCCGCTTCCTCACCGACACCTTCGGCGCGGACGACACCGGCCGGGAGACGATCGCCTACCTGCACCTGCTGCTCGGCTACTCGATCACGGGCGACGTCGGCGCGCAGGTGCTGCCGTTCCTGTACGGGCCGGGCAAGAACGGCAAGTCCGTCCTGATGGACACCATGATCCAGATCCTGGGCGACTACGCGGACGCCGCCCCGCCCGGCTTCCTCATGGACCGCGGCCCGCTCCCCGAGCACTCGACCGAACTGGCCGAACTGCACGGCCGCCGCCTGATCGTGTGCGGCGAGTTCAACCCGCGGCACAGGTTCGACGAGGCGCGGGTGCGGCTGCTCTCGGGCGGGGACAAGATCAAGGCCCGCCGGGGCCCGCACGAGTACTTCTCGTTCGCCCCCACCCACCACCTCTGGCTCCTCGGCCACCACCGCCCCGAAGCGGCCACCGGAGGCTTCGCCTTCTGGCGCCGCCTCCGGCTGCTCCCCCTGGAGCGCGTGGTGCCCGACGACCGCAGGATCGACAACCTGGCGTACGAACTCGTCCGCGACGAAGGCCCCGGCATCCTCCACTGGCTCGTCGAAGGCGCCCGCCGCCACCTCGCCACCCGCACCCCCCTGGACGGCCCCGCCCACCTCCGCCAGGCCCTGCCCGGAACCTGACCCCGTCGCCGTCGCCGTCGCCATTGCCATCGCCCGCCGCCGTCGCCCGCCGAGCCGGGACGGCGTACGGAGAGGACGGCGAGGAACGGCCGGGGCCGGGGGCCCGGCGCGGCCCCGCCCTCCGGGGACGGGCGCCCCCGACCGGCGGTCACGCCCGCGCGGCGGTCATTTCCGACCGGCGGCCAGCCGCTCCCCCGCCGCGTCCAGCCGGGCCAGCACGCGGTCCCGGCCGAGCAGCTCCATGGACTCGAACAGCGGGAGTCCGATCGTGCGGCCGGTGACGGCGACCCGGACGGGCGCCTGGGCCTTGCCCAGCTTGAGGCCGTGCTGCTCGCCGACGGGGGGCCGAACCGCCAGCACGCCGTGCCCCAACCAGAGGGGGACGGGGGCCAGCACGGGA
>NZ_JBEZUZ010000155.1:0-9274 GCF_040636735.1 Streptomyces sp. NPDC035033
GGGGGGGCGGCGCGGCGCCGCCGCGCGCGGACGCGGCGGCCCGGGGGCCGGGGCCCCGGGACCGGCCCGTCAGCCGAGGAAGTCGGCGACGAGGTCGGCGAACGCCTCCGGGGTGAGGACCTCCACGCCCAGCTTCTCGGCGGCGACCGCCTTCGAGCTGGGCCTGCCCGTGGCGGAGGGGGCGGAGACCAGGTAGGCGGTCCTGGCGTTGACGCCGCTGCCCGCCCTGCCGCCGGCCCGCTCGATCAGCTCGTTCATGTGCGAGCGGCCGTAACCCTCCAGCCGCCCGGTCATCTTCCCGGTGACCACCACGGTCTTCCCGGCCAGCGGACCCGCCGCCGGCTCCGCGCCGGCGGTGCCCTCCGCGCCCTCCGTGCCGTCCGCCCCCTCGGTGCCGTCCGCGACGGGACGGCCGGGCCGCTCCGGCTCCGTCATGTTCACGCCCGCCGCGATCAGCTTGTCGACGACGGGGGCGAGCGCGGCCAGCTCGGCGACGACCACGGGGGCCTTCTCCGGGCCGATGCCCTCGACGGCCAGCAGGTCCTCGGCGCTCGCCGCCCGGATCGCCTCCATCGTGCCGAAGTGCTCGGCGAGCCGCCGCGACATGCGACGGCCGGTGCCCCGGATGCCGAGCGCGCAGAAGACGCGGCTCAGCGGGCGGCTCCGCGCCAGCGCGAACTGCTCGACGAGCTTCGCGCCCCGCCGCGCGCTGCCCGAGGCGGCCGCCAGCTGCTCCTCGGTGAGGGTGAACAGGTCCGCCACGTCCGTCACCAGACCGGCGTCGATCAGGGCCCGGACGTAGGTCCTGCCGAGACCGTCGATGTCGAGGACGTCGCGCCCGGCCGCGTACTCGATCAGCGGGGCGAGCGCGCAGCCCGCGCCCTTCGCGCACCGCCACCGCTCCTGGCTCTTGTCGATCTCGCCCCGGCAGTTCGGGCAGGCGGCCGGCAGCGGGACCGGGACGGCGCCCTCGGGCCGGAACGCGACGACCGGCGCCTGGACGCGCGGGATGATGTCGCCGGCCTTGTGGACGGTCACGGTGTCGCCGAGGTGGAGGCCGCGGCGGGCGATGTCGGCGGGGTTGTGCAGGGTGGCGCGGGAGACCGTGGAGCCGTCGACCTCGACCGGGTCCAGGATCGCGGTCGGCGCGAGCACGCCCGTGCGCCCCACCTCCCAGACCACCTCCCGCAGCACCGTCTGCCGCTCCACCGCCGGCAGCTTGTAGGCGATGGCCCAGTACGGGAACCGGCTCCCGAGCCCCGCCTCGGCCTGCTCGGCCGCGCTGTTCGCCTTGACGACCACGCCGTCGATGCCGAACGGGAGCCCGGCGCGCAGCGCGCCGATCGCGTCCACCCGCTCCTGCGCCTGCGCGATCGTGCTCACCACGTGCAGCCCGGCCGGGGTGTCGACCGTGGTCCGGACCCCCGCCGCGGCGACCGCGGCCAGGACCTCGGCGTGCGTCGCCTCCGCCGGAGGAAACGATCCGCCGTCCAGGCCGACCGCGCCGTACGCCCAGAACGACATCTCCAGCCGGTACGGGCGGTCCTTCGCCCGCAGCGTGCCGGCCACCGCGTTCCGCGGGTTCGCGAACGGCGCGCCGCCGTGGGCCGCGCGCACCTGCTGCGCGGTCTCGAACTGCTCCTGGGTGAACAGCACTTCGCCCCGGACTTCGAAGGTCAGCGGCTCCGGCAGCCGCTCGGGCAGCCCGGCGACCGACCCGACGACATGGCTGACGTCCTCCCCGTGCGTGCCGTCGCCCCGGGTGACGACCTGGACGAGCAGGCCGTCCCGGTACCGCGCGGCGACGGCCGCGCCGTCCAGCTTCGGCTCGACGGTGAACCCGCCCTCGACCTCCCGGCCCAGCCGCCGCCGCAGCGAGGCCTCCCAGGCGGTCAGCTGCTCGGGCCCGAAGACGTTGTCGAGGCTGAGCAGGCGGGTGGTGTGCGCGACGTCGCCCCCGGGCGCCGCGCCGTCGGCGACCAGCCCCGTCGGCGAGTCCGGCGCCTCGCCCGGGTGCGCCTCCTCCCACGCGAGCGCGGCCAGCCGCAGCGCGTCGTACGACGCGTCGTCCAACGGGCTGTTCTCGCCCGCGTAGTAGGCGGCGGACGCGGCGCGCAGCCGGGCGAGCGCGTCCTCGTACGCGGCGGGGGTGGACAGGACGAAGTGCGCCTCAGCGGCGGGAAGGGCGGTCATGAGGACATCTTCGCGCGGGGGTCTGACAACGCCCTCCCGGCCGGGCCGGTGGCCGCGCTCAGGCGGCGAACACCGGGGCCAGCGCGGTCAGGAGGCGGGACGTCAGCTCCTCGCGGACGGACGGGCCGGCCGCCGGGGACTCCCCCCGGTGGTCGTCGGGGAAGGCCGACCAGTCGACCTCGCGGGCGGCCCGTTCGAACACGGCGAGGGAGAGCGGGTGGCCGAGCCCGGTGGGCCACTCGCCGGACTCCCGCAGGACGGTCTCCAGGAGGGGGAGCGGCAGGGCGCAGCTCTCGGCGAGCAGGACGGCGTCGTACAGGTCCTTGGCCTGGGGGTACATGTCGCAGCTCAGCCAGAGGAGCTTCCACGCCAGCGAGAGCTCCCGGTCGGCCGCCCGCACGCGCGCGCCGGCCACCTCGGCGGTCCGGGGCGGGGTCGGGAGGCGTTCGTGGAAGACGAAGTCGAGCTGCACCTGGCCGCCGGGCAGGCCGGGGGCCGTCCAGGGGAGCACGAGGCGGTGGCCCGGGACGCGTTCGTACGTCCAGATGTACTCGGACACCGCGCCGGCGCCGTCGATCACGAGCTCCGAGCCGAGCGTGCGGGCGAGCCGGTCGGCGGCCCCGGCGATGCCGTCGAGCATGGCCCGGGTGCGCGGCTCCTCGATGCGCCAGGTCTCGGGCACGACCACGAAGTCGATGTCCTTGGGCGGACGGGCGGCCTCCCCGAACCACGCGGACATCAGCATGCTGCCGCGCAGCACGAGCGAGTCCGCCCACGCCGAGCCCGCCACCGCCGCCAGCACCAGGTCGAGCGCGGAGCGGCGGGCCGCCTGCCAGCGGGCGCGCAGCTCCGGGTCCCCGACGACGTCGTCGGTGGGGCGGAAGGCGTCCTGGAAGTGCTTGAGGGCGGGGTCGAAGACGCGGTGCCGGACGGCGGCGGCGCCGATGCCGGCGGTCAGGGTGGCGGGGTGGGAGTGCCGGCGCCGGGCGCTCTCGGCGGTCGGTTCGCCGCGGGTGCCGGGCCCGTCCGGGATCGGGTCCGTCCAGGTGGTGCCGCTCATGCCGTCTCCTCGGGGGTCCGGTGGGGGTGTTCGGTGCCGGGCTCCAGCCAGCCCTCGTCCACCGACAGGTCGCTGTCCGAGAGCACCAGCTCCCGCTCCTCGCCCACCACCTCGTGTCCGGCGGCGAGCAGGGCGGCGAGCAGGTCGTCGCAGGCCCGGAGGGCCGCGGGGGCCGGACCGGGGTGCCGCTGGGTGACGAAGCGCTCGTGGCGGCCTCCGGGGCCGGGGAGGGCCCGGCGGGCGTTCCAGGAGACGTGCGCGCCGTGCGGCACGACGAGCGCTTCGAGCGCGGCCCGGTCGTACGGGGCCGGCAGCGCCAGCTTCAGGTGGTGCTCGTGGTACCCGCCGCCCGGCCCGGCCGGCTCCGCGCTCCACGGGACCGTCTCCACCTTGACCCGCACCGGCTGGAACCCGTCGGCCCGCAGCGCGGCCACGAGCGCCGGGTGTCCGGTCCGGTCGGGGAGCGTCAGCATCGGCTGGACGGGCATCCGGCCGCGGGCCAGCACGATGGTGGTGAGCTTCAGGCCCCGCCGGGCCGCCCACGCCTCCAGCCGGTCCCGTTCCTCCCCGGTCCCGCACCGCACGGTCACGTGCGTCTCGTACGTCCCCGGGGCGTCGTGCGTCCCGTCCACCCCGTCGTCCCCGCCTGTCGTGCGCACTTCCGAACCCTTCTCCTGGCGGGGCGAGTCTGGCAGACGGGCCGTCGGCGGCTCACCTCCTTATCCCGGACCCGGGTGTGCGGCACGGACCCGGATGCGGCAGGATGCGGACCGGGAGGGGATTTGAATGCGTTCAGAAACATGGCGGCCGGCGCGCGAGGGCGTGCGGGACCGGCTCCCCGCGGTCCTCGTGACCTCGATGGCCGTCCAGCTGGCGGAAGCCGCGATCGGGACGGTCGCGCTGTTCGTGTGGGAGCGGACCCTGGAGACCCCGGGCCGCTCCTTCAGCGCGATGGGACTGTTCCTCCTGGCGGCGGCCGCGCCCTTCGTGGTGGCGGCGGGGGCGGTCGTCGCCCTGGTGCTGTCGGCCGTGTGCGTGGCGCCGCTGACGGCCGCGGCGGGGTGGCTCGGCCGGCGGTTCTCGGGGCGCGAGGCGTGGTGGTGGGTCCCGCCGGCGGCCGCGGCCGGAACCGCCCCGCCGGTCCTGGCGGCGGCCCTGTGGAAGGGGATCGGGCCCCTGCCCGCCCTCGTCTGCTGGGGGGTGGCGGCGGTGGGCCTCGCCGTCCCGGTCCTGGTCGTCCGCCGGCTGGTGCTGCCGGACCGCCCGCGCGTCTCCGGCCGCGCGATGCTCGGCGGGGTGGCGGTCTACGGCACGCTCGCCGTCGTCACCGCCTGGGCGGCCGCGGGCGCCGCGCTGGAGGCGGGGGCCGGGTACGAACCCCCGCGCCTGGACGCCCGGCGGATCGCGGGCACGTGGTCCGACGGCCGGGGCGGCACCCTGACCCTCACGGCCGGCGGCGGGGCCACGGCCGTCCGCGTCGCGGCCTTCGGCCCCGACGACGACGTCGAGCAGATGACCGCCTCCTGCGACGGCGCCGGCACCTGGACGTACACCCCGGGCAGGAGCCCCTGGTCGCAGGAGGTCGTGGTCGCGGTCGACGGCTGCGACCTGGCCCCGTGGGGCGTCTACGGAACCCCGGAGCGGCCGAAGCTCTTCGTGTACGCGGGCGATCCCGACCTGGGGGACCTCTACGTCCTGCGCCGGGACCCGGAGGGCGGCTCCGGCGGGGACCGTACGATCCGGGGGTGAGCCAGACGCCCGGCGCGACGCCGCCCCCGACGCCCTCCGCGCGCCCCTCGGGACCGGTCCCCGCGAGCCCCGAGGAGGCGCTGGCCCTGGCCGCCGACGGAGCGCCGCCGGGGTGGCGCGGGTGGCCCGCCGAGGTGCTGGCGCCGTCCGTACGGGTGGCGCTGACGCGGGCGGAGCTCGTACGGGATCCGGCGGTGCCGCCGTACGGGGAGCGGGGGGAGGAGCTCTACCAGGCCGTCGGGGGCGTGGAGGCGGACGCGGTCGCGGGGGAGCGGCTCGCGGCGCTCGTCGGCGCGCTGGCGGACGGCGGGGACGCCGCCCTGGCGGGGGAGGCCCTGCGGCTGGCCCGGGAGGGACTGCGCGCGGGAGCCCTCGGACCCGGCTTCGTGCGCGAGGTGCTGACCGGCCTCCTGGACGCGCCGTCCGACCGGCTGGTGAACGACGCGCTCGCCGAACTGGCCGAACCCTGGGCCGCCGTCGAGCCGTTGCCGGCGGACCGGCTGGACGGGCTGCTCGCCGCCCCGACCGCCGACGCCGCGCTCACCACCGCCGCCGCCCACGGGCACGGCGGGCTCCTGTGGCGGGCCGCCGAGGACCCCGGGACGGCTCCCCGGACGCGCCGGCGCGCCCTCGCCCTGTACGGCGAGACCGCCCGGCGCGACGACGTGCCCGCGGTCCTGGCCCTCGCCGGCACGGACCCGCTGCTCCTCGGCGGTCCCGCGGTCGACTGCCTGCGCGCCCTGCACCGCCGCGGCCACTTCGTCACCGACGCGGACCTCCCGGCCGTCGCGGCCCTCGCGCTCGCCGACCACACGATCCCGGCCCGCGCCGTGGCCACCGTCCTCTACACCGGCCGGCACGCCCTCCTGCCCCTGCTCGCCGGCGCCGCGCCCGACGCCCCCGACTGGCCGCGCCGGCTCGACCTCCTCGTCGCCCTGGACGAGCAGGGGGTCGCGGAGCTGCCGGTGGCGGCCGAGATCGCCCGTGTCCTGCCGCGCGCCTCCGCCCCGGAACCGTTCCTGCGCGCCCTGCGCGCGCTGCGCGACCCGGCCACCGAGGACGCCGTCCTCGCCGCCCTCCCGCGGGCGCCCGCCGACGCGCTCGACGCGCTGGAGGCCGTGGGCGGCGACCGGACGGCACGCGTCCTGGCGGCGGCCCTCGGCCTCGACGCCCCCGCCCCGGACGGCGCCCCGCCGGCGCCGGAGCACACCGAGCGCGCGGTACGGGCCTTCCGGAGCCGGGCCCTGGAGCTGGTCTGGTCGCTCGCCGCGGACCCCGGGCTCCGGCGGAGGCTGCTCGCGCGGCTCGACGCCGCCGAGCTGCCCGCCCGGATCGCCGCCGGCCTCGGCGGCCCCGACGAACGCGAACTCGCCCTCCTCGCCGCCTCCCTGGACCCGGACCGGCCCGTCGCGGCCCTCCGCCGGATCGCCCGGCACGCCGGCGCCGACACCCTCCCGGTCCTCGCCGACCTGCTGCTGCGGATCGCCGGAGAGGCGGCCGCCGCGTGGGAGCCCGGCGGCGCGGAGCCCGTGCCCGACGCGGAACCGGTGGTGCCGCCGGAGGCCGTGGACGCGCTGCTCGATCTCGGCCGGCGGCTGCACGCGCGCCGCCGGATCCGGCCGCTGTGCCTCCTGGACGCCTCCGACGCCGAGGCCGCCGGACCGGCGCTCGTCGCCGACCTGGCGCTCGGGCTGCTGGACGGGCCCGGCCTCACGGCGGGCGAACAACGCGTCCTGCTCCGGCTCCTGCTCGACCTCCCGCGGGCACCGCACCCCAGGATCCGGGCCCGGGTCCACCGCCACCTGCGCCACCCCGACCGGCACGTCCGCAAGCACGCCGTCGCGCTCCTCGCCCGGGACACCACGGGCGACGGCGTCGAGGCCGTCTCGGCGACGCTGCTCACGCTCACCGGCCCGGACCGCGACCCGCAGACCGTGCGGCAGACCCTGACCGCCCTCGGCGACGCCGGCGCCCGCTGGGCGTCGGACGCGATCTCCGCCTGCCTCGACCACCCCGTCATGAACGTCCGCAAGACGGCGGCCCGCGCCCTCGCCACCGCCGGTACGCCCCGGGCCGTGCCGCACCTCCTCCACCGCCTCGGCCACGACGACAACCCGGGCCTGCGCACCCACCTCCTCGACGCCCTCCGCGCCCTCCTCGGCGACACCCTCGCCGCCGCGCTCACCGCCGCGGCGGCCCGCGCGGCCGACCCCCGCACCCGCGACCGGCTCCTCGCCGCGCTCCCCGCGGACCCGGCCCCGGACCCCGACGAGACGGACCTCCGCCGTCTGACGGAGGAAGGCTGGGACCCGGACACCGCCCTGCGCCTCGCCGAACGCCACGCGCCCGGCGGAGCCGCCGGCCGCCACCGGGCCGCGGGGCTGCGGGAGCTGCGCCCGTACCTCCGCGACTGGCTCGACCTCGCCGCCGCCTCGGACCGGGCGCGCCGGGCCGTCCTCGGCGTGCTGCCGACCCGGGTCTGCCCAGGCCCGTGGGAGGTCCACGAACGGGACGCGTTCGCCCGCCGCGCCCCCGTCCTCCTCGCCGGCCTCGCGGAGGCGGAAGGGGAGGCGCGGGACACCCTCGTCGCCCTCCTGGAGGCGGTCGTGCCCCATCCGCGTCCCGGCCTCGGCGCCGAAGTCGCCGCCGCCGTACGGGCCCTGCCGCCCCGGCGCCCGGGCCGCCGCTCCACCCTCCCGCTGCTCCGGCTCGCCGGCGCGGTCCCCGTCCGCGCCGACCTCGACCGCGAACTCGCCGCCACCGCCCTGGCCCCCGACCCGGAGGCCGCCCGCGCCCGCCTGCTGCGCGAGACCTTCGGCGTCGGCGAGGCGGAGCCCCGCCCGCCCTGGTACGGCGAACTCGCCGCCGCCGCACGGAGCGTGCCGGAGCTCGCCGCCCTCCGGCGGCGGCCCCCCGCCGCCGGGTCGCGCGCGCTGCTCGCCGCCCTCACCGCCGTACAGTCCGAGGCGCCGCCGGACGTCCGGGCCGCGCTCCTCGACTGGATGACCGAGCTCCAGCCCCTGGGCGCGCCGCCGTGGACCCTCGTGGAGACGGCCCGCGCGGGGACCCCGCCGCCGCGCCCCGCGCACCCCGCCGACCTGGACCAGCCCCGCTCCGCCGCGCAGCGCGAACGGCTCCTCGCCCTGCTGGCCTCCGACGTGCCGGACCGCCGGAACGCGGCGGCGCGCGCCCTCCTCGCCTGGCCCGAGCCGGACGCCCGCGCCGCCGTCCTCGCCGCCCACCTGCGCGGCCGGGCCGACGCGCCCGCCGACCCCGCGCTCCGGGCCGCGCTGGGCGACGCCCTCACGGAGGCCGGCCCCGCGGCGCTGCTCGACGCCGGCGTACGGGCCGACCGCGTCGCCCGCCTCGCGGCCGACTCCGACGCACGGCGGCTCCCGACCCTGCTGCCCGTCCTCCTGCACCTGTGGCGGCACGGGCCCCGGGCCGCCCGCGCGGACGCGTCCACCGCCCTGCGGAGGATGCCCGCCGACCTCCTGGCCGGGCACCTGGAAGACGAGATCGCCGCGGGCGCGACGGGCCTGCTGGTCCTCCTCGCCGGCCGGCCGCTGCGGCGCACCCCGGTGCTCGACCGGCTGGCCGGGCGCCATCCGGAGGCCGGTCTCGTCCTCGTCGACGGCCCGCTGCACGGCCCGGAGGCCGCCGAGCGGCGGGCGGCCGCCCTGCGCACCCTGCGCGAACGCGCCCCGGCGCCGGCCGCGTCCGCCTCCTCGCCCCCGTACGAGGAGCTGCTCGCGCTGCTGCGGTCGCCCGAGCCCCCGCGGATCCGGCGCGCCCTCGCCCTTCTGGTCGAGCGCGCCGCCGCGTGCGAGCCGGCGCGCCTGGAGGGGCCGCTGCGCGAGCTGCTGTCGCATCCCGAGACCGGCGTGCGGCTCCACGCGCACCGCGCGTCGCGGGCGCTGCTCGACCGGGACGCCCATCTGCGGCTGACCGAGGTCCTGCTCGGCGACCCGAACCCCGACGTCGTCCGCGGCGCGATCCGGGTGCTCTCGCGGGCCCGCTGGCGCCCGGCGGTCCCCGTCTTCGTCGCCCTCCTCGACCACGGCCGGCCCACCGTGCGGCGGACGGCGCGGGAGGCGGTCCTGCTCGCCGGCCGGGAGGCCGTCCCGCCGCTGCGCCGGGCCGCCTCCCGCGCCCGTCCGGACCGCCGGGCCGTCTACGAGGGGCTGCTCGCGCGCGTCAGGGAGGAAGCGGGGGAGGGGTAGCCGGGAACGCCGGCGGGGCGGCGCGCCCCGACCGCGGTGTCGGAGCGCG